>JAUWRG010000044.1 GCA_030610655.1 Dehalococcoidia bacterium | reverse complement strand
ACACGACGACCCTTGCTGAGCCACGGTCTTCCAAGACCTCGGGCGAACTCGGTTCAAAGAATCTTCGATCTGTCGTGCCTTTTTGTTACTATACATCCTTCAGCAGAAGGACCACCTTAAATAACATACAAGGGCGAACGGTTTGAATGTTATTTTTGTAACAATGACAGGACAGGGGTTGTGAAACGACCTCGAGGTAGAAGGAAAACCTATGCTTAGCCTGCAGTTTATTCGCGAAAACCCCGACCTTGTTCGCGACGCCATTGGGAAGCGCCACGACAGCGCACCTATTGATGAAATCCTTTCTCTAGACAAGCAGCGCCGTAATCTGCTAGCCGAGGTGGAGGTACTCAGGGCACGGCGAAACGAGGTAAGCAAGGAGATCGGCAAAACGGGCGAGAAGCCTCCCCAGCTTATCGAGGAGATGCGCCTCATCGGGGACCAAATCAAGACCCTCGATGAGCAGGTGAAGTCAACCGACGAGCGATTAAATGACCTCCTGTTGCGTGTGCCCAACATCCCTCACCCCAGCGTGCCAGAGGGTATGGATGAAAGCGAAAACAGGATTGTTCGAAGCTGGGGTGAAGCTCGGAGATTCGATTTCAAGCCCCTGCCCCACTGGGAGCTAGGTGAGAAATTGAGCATCATCGATTTTGAGCGGGGAGTGAAGCTTTCAGGAACTCGCTTCTATGTCCTCAAGGGGCTAGGGGCGCACCTTCAGAGAGCTCTCATCTCCTTCATGCTCGACCTCCATATCCAGGAGCATGGCTACACCGAGATGTATCTCCCGTTTATGGTGAAGCGCGAATGCATGATGGGGGCGGGAAACCTGCCCAAGTTCGCTGACAACCTGTATCACGATGATCAGGACGACCTGTGGTTCGTGCCCACCGCCGAGGTGCCGCTGACCAACCTTCACCGCAATGAACTCCTCCCCCCAGGCACCATGCCACTCTACTATGTAGCCTATACTGCCTGCTTTCGCCGCGAGAAGATGTCGGCGGGCAAGGATACACGAGGGATCAAAAGGGGACATCAATTCGATAAAGTAGAGCTTTACAAGTTTGCCGCGCCCGATTCTTCGGGCGAAGAACTGGAAAAGATGGTGAATGACGCCGAGGAGGTATGCCGCAGGCTGGCTATCCCCTATCGGGTGCTCGAGCTTTGCACCGGCGACCTTGGATTTGCCTCCACCAAATCCTATGATATAGAGATGTGGGCTCCCGGCTGCGGAGAATGGCTGGAGGTCAGCTCGTGTTCCAACTGTGGCGATTTTCAAGCGAGACGCGCCAACGTTCGATTTCGCCCCGAGCAAGGCGCCAGGCCACAGTTTGTCCACACCCTAAACGGCTCAGGGCTTGCTCTACCGCGTGTGCTCATCGCTGTAATGGAGAACTATCAGCAACCCGATGGCAGCATAACCATACCACAGGCGCTCCGCCCCTACACCAGGTTTGAGGTTATCAAATAGCGGATGTATACTAGAGGCTGTTAAAAATGTAGGGCGTCCTTCTTCGAAGGATAGCCTGGCTTAAAGCGACCCTTCAGGGTCACTCTATAGAAATTTGATGGTGAAACATCCCTGAATTGATGGAAATTGAACGAGGAACTAAAACTAAACAGCCTTTATTATGGTGGGAGGGGTGACCGAGCGGCTGATGGTGACGGTCTTGAAAACCGTTGTCTCGATTTCCGGGACCGTGGGTTCGAATCCCACCCCCTCCGCTTTTTTCGCTCTCCTAGGCAGCAGTGAAAGGGGAGGGCTTATTAAATATTTAGAGGCTACTTAGAGATGTAGTTGCCCAATTCATTGGGCGATTGTGCCTGATGCTGCGAAGCAGAAAACCGTGGGTAGGTAGGAGCATCTGCTCCTACGGTGACTAGAGCACCCCGATATAATCGGGGTAGACTACCCCTACAAAAATCTGGGGGTGCGGGGCACCCTCACCCTAGCCCTCTCCCGTCAAGGGAGAGGGGGATATACCTAAAATAGAACGGGAAATCAAAATTAAGCAGTCTCTAGTACGAAAAGGGAGTTTTGAATCGTGAAAATCCACGAGTGTCAAGCTAAAGAGATTTTGGCAAGCTATGGCATCATGGTGCCCAAAGGGGGTGTAGCAACAACCCCAGCGGAAGCCAAAGAGATCGCCCCCAGTCTTGGAGAGAGGGTTGTTATCAAAGCACAGGTATACGCTGGCGGTCGCGGCAAGGCAGGGGGGATCAGGACGGCATCATCCCCCGATGAGGCGGAAAGGCAGGCGAGCCAAATAATCGGGAAGAGACTGGTTACTCACCAAACATCGCTTGAAGGGGTACCAGTGGATAAAGTCCTTGTCGAAGAGGCAGCAACAATTAAGCGTGAGCTGTATCTCGGTATCATCATCGATTCAGCACGGGGCATCCCGGTGATTATGGCTAGCGAAGCAGGCGGTATGGACATCGAGGAGGTGGCAGCGAAGACCCCAGAAAAGATCATCAAGGCATATGTCGACCCAATGACCGGGTTTCATCCCTTCTTGGTACGCAGACTTGCCTATGGCTTAAACCTGGAACCGGAGCAAATCATGCCAGCGCCCCAGTTGATCGGAAACCTCTATCGAGTATTTCAAGAGAAGGACTGCTCCCTTGTGGAGATCAATCCCTTAGTAGTCACATCGGACGGCAGGCTACTAGCGCTGGATGCCAAGCTGAACATTGACGATAATGCCCTTTTCCGCCATCCCGGTTACGCCGAACTCCGTGACCCCGGTCAGGAGGATGCACTGGAGCTGGAAGCATCACAGTATAACATCTTCTATATAAAGCTCGTTGGCGATGTTGGCTGCATGGTTAATGGGGCGGGGCTTGCCATGGCTACCATGGATATTATCAAGCTCATGGGTGCCGAACCGGCAAACTTCCTCGATGTAGGCGGTGGTGCCAGCGAGGAGAAGGTAACCAGGGCTTTTACTATTATGCTTTCTGATCCCAAGGTTAAAGCAGCGCTGGTGAACATCTTCGGCGGCATCCTCAGGTGTGACATCGTCGCCCGGGGAATGATCGAAGCTGCAAAACAAATGGATATCAGGGTGCCGGTAGTGGTCAGGATGAGGGGAACGAATGTTGAAGAGGGGATGAGGCTCCTCACCGAATCAGGCCTGCCCATGATCCTGGCCAAGGACTTAACCGATGCTGCCGAGAAGGTAATGGCAGCCAAGAAAAACTAATGGGCGGTTGTCTATCAACGAATCATAAAAAGCGATGTGCCGGATACCGTTCGTGGTCCTTCTGCGGAAGGATGTCGAACCATGAATGGCCCCTTCGACAAGCTCAGGGTTAACTCAGGACAGGCCCTTCGACAGGCTCAGGGTGAACGGAGCAAATCTACTTTCGGAACAAGTGACTACTAAGGGGGTTGAATGAGCATCCTTGTCGATGAGAATACCAGGCTTCTGGTTCAGGGGATTACAGGGAGCGAGGGCAGTTTCCATACCAGAAGATGCATTGAATATGGAACAAATGTTGTCGCCGGGGTTACCCCGGGGAAGGGGGGCTCCTCCTTCGACGGAGTTCCCGTGTTTAATAGTGTAGAGCAGGCGGTAAAGGAGACAGGGGCCAACGCCAGTGTAATCTTCGTTCCGCCTCCATTCGCGGCTGACGCCATCCTGGAGGCTGCTGACGCCGGCCTTTCTCCGGTGGTGTGCATCACCGATGGCATCCCAACCTTGGACATGGTTACCGTTCTTGGCTATCTAAAAGGCAAGACGACTCGCCTCATCGGGCCCAACTGCCCAGGGGTTATCTCACCGGGCAAATGCAAGGTAGGCATTATGCCAGGGGATGTCCACATGCCAGGGGAGGTTGGCGTGGTCTCCAGAAGCGGGACTCTCACCTATGAGACGGTGGCACAACTGACAGAGCAAGGGATCGGACAATCCACCTGCATAGGCATCGGTGGCGACCCATTGATCGGCACCACCTTCACCGACCTGTTGAGGCTCTTCGAGGAAGACGCCAATACCAAGATGGTGGTCCTCGTTGGAGAAATCGGGGGAGTTGCCGAACAGGATGCAGCAGAGCTTATCAAGGAAATGACCAAACCCGTTGTCGCCTTTGTCTGCGGAGCCACAGCTCCACCGGGAAGAAGGATGGGACACGCTGGCGCCATCATCACTGAAAGCTCAGGGGCCGCCCGAGAGAAGATCGCCGCTCTTAGCGCCGCTGGTGCCACTATAGCCCCAAGCCCCGCTGAGATCGGCGCCACTGCGAAAAGGGTACTGGAGAGTATGGCTTGACGATACTGGTAACCAATGACGACGGCATCCATGCCAAGGGGCTTTGGGCCCTCGCTGCAGCGCTCAAAGAGATCGGCGAGGTGATAGTGGTAGCTCCAGACCGAGAGCAGAGCGCTATCGGCACCTCGGTGACGCTGCATCACCCACTCAGGGCAAAGGAGATAAAGCCCCTGGTTGAAGGGGTGAAGACCTACTCAGTGGAGGGAACTCCCGGTGACTGCGTCATCCTCGGCTTAGGCCATCTCATCCAGGGTGAGGTGAACCTAGTAGCCGCCGGGATCAACGAGGGGGCAAATCTTGGCGACGATGTGCTCATCTCAGGTACCGTAGCTGCCGCCTTCCAGGGGCACCTTAATGGCATCCCTTCGATGGCCATATCGGTGGCTGCCCTAAATGACGTGAACACCGATGCCGCTGCCAGGTTAGCTACGGTGTTGGCAAGAAAAATCGGCGCACACCCTCTCCTCAAGAAGACGCTCCTCAATGTAAACCTGCCCAATTTACCACTCGACCAGATTCAGGGAATCGAGGTCACTCAACTGGGACGGAGAAGCTATAAGGACTTAATCAAGGAGGGGCACGACGGCAAGAGGAAATACTACTGGATTGTGCGGGGGAACGCTCAGTGGCATTATGAGGAAGGCACCGACGCGTGGGCGTTGAGTAAGGATAAGATCTCCATAACGCCGCTTCACGCTGACCTGACAAATACCCTGCCCCTCACCCCACTAAAAGACTTATCGACAGCGATCTTCCAGGAGCTAGTCACGCCATAAGGCCTTTTTATATACGACGACATAGATACTCGTGCATAGTATATAGGGAAATTCTAAATACTAATCAGATAGAGATTTGAGACAGGAGGTGTGGAGTGGTAGTCTCTGTCACTATCCCTGTCTCTATCTTAGGATTTAGTGCTTAATTATGATTCATGCCCAACTATGTAATACGTTTTATGTTGAATCCGTTCTACTGAGCTTCTCTGCGGAACTCGTGGTATTGAATGAGTTTCGCCATAGCGCGACTGGCCCTCTTCAGAGAGAGATAAACGGGGATCCCAGCTTCCAGGAACTCCTGCTGCACCTGTTCCTGGAACTCTGAGGAAAAACCACCCGCCGACTGCTGCAACACTATGACTATGGGCTTGCGATAAACATTTTCGCGATCGAACTTGACCAGATTGTCAAAAACCCCTCGGCGTAGCTCTTTCCACACCACGCCCATCCTGCCCAACCGTGCATCATCTGCCCAGCTATCAGTGATACTCCTGGGCAGCATCCTCAGGGGCAACGCAAAGATGATCGAGTCGATTAAGGGGTCGGCAGCAATAGGATCCAGAGAACGCAGCAGCATGTTGATATCTATGAAGACTACACCTATATCCAGGGGATTCTTGATCATAGTGCCTTCCGGTGGTATAAAGCTTCCCAACTCCTTCAGTGTTACCTCGGTCAGGGTAGGTAGATACAGCCCCGATCGGGCGCAAATATCGGCGCCGGCAACACTGTTGCCCCCTCCCGCCCCAATAAGCGCAGCCCGGCAGCTGGCTGGGGTGCGAAGGTAGAGGAAGGCCATGGTCACATCGAGAAGCTCCTCCATACTGCCAACGCTTACCGCCCCGGTTTGCTTATAGAAAGCATTCCACACCTCCCTCTCGCCCCCAAGGGACCCCGTATGGGAAGCTACCGCCCTGGAACCTGACTCAGTCAGTCCACCCTTCCAAATAATCACCGGCTTTCCCCTATTGATCTCCTTTACTAATCTAGTAAACCTGCTCCCGTCCTTAACCCCCTCTATATACATGCAAATCAACTTCGTCTCCTGATCGGTGGCAAGATATTCCAGGAAATCGGTGCTATCGAGCACCGCGGCATTGCCAAAACTGATTACCTTGCTGAAGTGAATGCCAAAGCGACCGCCTTCGCGCACAACTTGACCTGCATGACCACCACTTTGAGAAACGAAGGCCACAGAGCCGCTTTCAGGATCGAGTTCATCCCACGTAGTTATCCTGGAAGCAGGGACATGAAGCCCCATGCAATTGGGACCAAGAATGCGCAGCCCACCTCTGTTCGCTATCTCAACCACCTTGTCCTCAAGCTCTATTCCTCTGGCATCTCCAACCTCTCTAAAGCCAGCGGCGAATATATGTATGTTCTTGGCATTGGCCGCAATGCAATCCTCGAGCACTGCGGGGACAGTCTCGCGCGGTGTAGAGATAATCACCAGGTCGATAGGCTCAGGAACCGAGACAAGGTCGGGATAGAACTTTAGGCCACGATACTCCTCCCCCACCGCCCTGGGATTGATGGGATAGATACGCCCGCAGAAACCAGCCGTCTGAAGATTGGCTACGAAATCAAAAAAATGAGGCCTCCTCGATACCCCAACTATCGCCACCGTCTTCGGATGAAAAGCGACCTCGAACTCGGGGTCCCATACCATGCCACACTCTCATTTCTAGTGCCGAGGGCGGGACTCGAACCCGCATGGGTTAAACACCCAACGGATTTTAAGTCCGTCGCGTCTACCGATTCCGCCACCTCGGCTTCTTGCAACTTTAAGACAAAATCGGGGCTTTTTCCAATCCCCGATTTTCAGTAGAGATTAACCTTCAAAAAAAGGCGACGGGCGGATTCGAACCGCCGCATAGAGGTTTTGCAGACCTCCGCCTTAACCACTTGGCTACGTCGCCATCCTTCTTAGAAGGATTTGGAGCGGAAGATGGGATTCGAACCCACGACCTTCTCCTTGGCAAGGAGACGTTCTACCACTGAACTACTTCCGCGTATGGTGCCGAGGAGGAGATTTGAACTCCTACGGGCTTTCGCCCACCACCCCCTCAAGATGGCGTGTCTACCGATTCCACCACCTCGGCATCGACAACCCCACTATGCCAAGCATCAAACGATAGCCGCACACTACGGCCTCGGCATGTTTCTAATAGCCGTAATCTTCTGGTCAACCTCTTTTAAAGTTTCGTCAATCTCCTTAAGTATCTTTTCCTTCTTTTCCTTTTTCATCCTACTGATCCTCCTCTTCCTCAATTTTGTCATGGAGATTGCTTAAGGTAGCTGTCAGCTTCATGCATGCTGATTCAAATTCACGAGTCTGCAACATGAAATAATCCTTCCCCTTGCTCTCCTTAGTCAGTCGCTCTCTATTGAAGTAGAACCCGAGAATCACCCCAAGAATAGCGGAGGAAAAACCCATTGTAGCTTTAGCTATGTCTATGTTGTCCACTGCAACCACAGAATATATAACAATGCCCATGCACACAACCACAAAAAAGATTGCCAGGAAATGAGTCGCCCATACCCAATCATTATCCTTCGAATTCTGCGGGTTCATCATAAGCACACTCCTCACTTCTGGCAGGGGTGGCAGGGTTCGAACCCGCGACCTGCGGTTTTGGAGACCGCCGCTCTCCCTAACTGAGCTACACCCCTTTTTATGCTACACTCCGCCTAGCTTCCGAGCTAGATACACACCACCGACTAGGATCAGAAGCAATCCCAACCCGCCAATGGCCGCCTTCCTTTGCCTATCTCCCTGGTCCGGTACTATCTGCAGCAATTGCAGCCCAGCTTCGGTCGATGGCTCACAGATCGTTCGGCAACTCAAGACATCCGGAGTGTCGCGACACACACGCGCACAGAAAAACTCGGATACGGACTTCATTGCGCCCTCCCTCTATATATGGTACCCCTGGGGCGACTCGAACGCCCGACACGCGGTTTAGGAAACCGCTGCTCTATCCACTGAGCTACAGGGGCTTTTTCGTCCCTCCCAGAGCTTAGCCTCGCCTCTGATTTATTCTTGCAGTAAGCGAATGAATTCCTCCTTGCTCAGTCCGGCATCCCGAATTAGAGCCCGCAACAACCCTGGTCCCAGCTCTTTGTGTCGAGGCACTGACAGCCTGCGCCGTTAAGGATCATGTGACTACCTTCAGTGTCATCCCAAATATATCCTATCTTACGCATAACCTTAACAAAATCATCACCTGATAACACAGGAAGGCGTGTGCTCATGAGCTATCAATTCTACTAAGGCAAAATGCCCCTAACAGCATCATGATACGGTAAGGCGATATACCACTAAACCGCTACCTCTACCTCCTCAACATCAGTCATAGGTATCGCCTCTCCATGTTTACGCATACTGGCTATGTAGCCTCTAATAGCCTCCGTGATATTAGAAATAGCTTCTTCTCTAGTTCTGCCTTGAGAGTGGCACCCAGGTAGCGCAGGGCAACTAGCTACAATAAAGCCATCCTCATCTGTTTCTAGAGTAATAGCAAACTTCATTTTCCCCATCCCTAAGATTCACGCTACTTTGTGTCCGTCGTACTAATTTTCGCCCGCGTCTCCATAACACTACTATCACATTTCCCACACATGGCTTTCAAAATTAGCAAATCGGCTATTCATTCTAGCAGCAATCTTATCATGCCTACAGGATGTTGAAACACTAATCCCAGCGCCGCAATATCTCAGACTTTATTCACCACCCTCTGATAGACTGTCTCCGCTCGCAGTGATATATCCTTTCTCCCCTTTCAACTATGGTGGAGATAGGGGGATTCGAACCCCCAACCTCTGCGATGCGAACGCAGCGCTCTCCCAACTGAGCTATATCCCCCTTTGTAGCTAGAATTATACTAACCGCCCTCGCTCCCTGTCAAGCAAACAGCCTTCTTCGAGTATTGATGCGATTTCGCCAGCTATTGTTAAGTGATAGCCTGTTTGGTTGGAAAATGCCAGCCTCTTTTGCTATTTACCGATGCAGAAGTTGCTGAAGATGGCCTCCAAAAGCTCATCGCTGACCGTCTCGCCGGTGATCTCGCCAAGGGCATTCAGGGCAGCGGTGAGGTCGATGGTTACGAAGTCATCGGGCATTTGCGCCTCTACGCTCGATAGCGCCTGCTGAAGGTGAGCCTCCGCCCGCTCCAGGCAAGCCTTGTGGCGAGGGTTCGAAATCAGCAGGGCATCGGAGGTAACGACCTTACCCCCAAGGACGCTTGTCACCATCCTCTCCTCAAGTTCCTCAAGCCCGTCTCCGGTCAAGGCTGATACCGATACAGCTTCCCACGGGAGATGGTCAAGGGTGATCCTTCGTGGGAGGTCGCACTTATTGGCCACCACCAGCACTTCCTTATCGCAGAGAAGGGCGATGATCCCTTTATCGGAGGCCTTCAAGGGCGTGCTGGCATCAATCACCAGGAGAACAAAATCTGCCTGCTCGATAGCCCTGCGGCTGCGCTCCACCCCAAGTAACTCCACCAAGTCCTTGCTCTGCACAATGCCCGCCGTATCGACAAGGACGAAGGGCACCCCCTTCAAGTTCACCACCTCCTCAAGCGTATCTCTGGTGGTGCCGGCAACAGGGGAGACGATGGCGCGACTCTGCCTGAGCAGGCGATTCAGCAGACTTGACTTGCCCACATTGCGCCGTCCCACAATAGCGGTCCTCACCCCCTGACGATAGACCATTCCGGCATCGGCGCTTGAGATGAGTTCCGCTACCTTATGACGCGCCTCCTCCAACGGAGGGATTACATCCTGCTCTTCCACCTCGTCCTCGGGGAAATCGATCCTCGCTGTGAGATAGGCAAGGACGGACATTAGCTCGCTGCGCACTGCCCTTAGCGACTGAGACAAGCCCCCACCAAGCCCGTGCACCGCAACCCTTAAGCTGGCCGCCGTCTTAGCCTGAACTACGTCCAAAACCGACTCCGCCTGAGCGAGATCAATGCGGCCATTGAGGAATGCCCTTAAGGTAAACTCTCCCGGGTTCGCCATCCGAGCCCCATACCGTAGCGCCAGCCCAAGGATGCGCTGAAGGGGTAAGGGGCCACCGTGGCAATTGATCTCCACAATGTTCTCCCTGGTATAGGTATGAGGCGCCGCCATATAGGACACCAGCACCTCATCGACAACCTCCCCATTAGAAGGGTCGGTGATGTGCCCGTAGACCAATCGCCGATCTGACAGGCAGCGATTGAACAGTTTTTGGGCGATGGGCAAGGCATCCTTACCGCTGAGGCGGACGATGCCGATCCCTCCTAGGCCCAGAGACGTGGAGATGGCGGCAATGGTGTCTTGATACATAGCGTGCCCAGTATACATCTTTTGTTTTGCCCCCAAAAGCGTTCATGGCAGACACCCCCAGGCCCCCGCCAGATGGGGCTCATATGGAATCCCCGTTGTTTTATTTCCGTTCACCCTCAGCCTGTCGAAGGGCCTGTCCTGAGTTCACCGAAGCACTCAGGGCCCGTCAGAATGACAAAGGGTTTCATTTGACTCGAAACGACATTTGAAATACGAGATGTGACTAGTCACGGAGGGTTGATAAGTTCCACAAAATAGCTACAATGTAGTGCATTATCCCTGAAGGAGAGTTATCTTGGAGTATTTCTTGACCGAACAGCAGGAGCTAATCAGGAGCCTGGCTCGAAGGGTTGCCGAAGAAAGGATACTTCCGCTTCGAGCGGAGTTGGACGAGAAAGAGGAGTTTCCCTGGGCAATAATGAAAGACCTCGCCGATGCCGACCTGTTCAGAATCTTCATACCCGAAAAGTACGACGGATTGGGGGAAGGGGTCTTCACGCTGTGCCTGGCGGTTGAGGAGCTAAGCCGGGCTTGTAGCGGCGTCGCCGTCACCTACGCCTCCAATGCGCTGGGAGCTATGCCCATACTGCTCTACGGAAGTGACGAACAGAAGCAAAAATACCTCCCCAACATAGCCAGTGGAGCCAGGCTCACCGCCTTCGGCCTTACCGAGCCCACCGCCGGCAGCGACGCTGGCGGCATAAGGACCACCGCCATCCGCGATGGCGATGAATATATCCTCAATGGGACCAAGCACTTCATCACCAACGGCGGCGAAGCCGAGATCTACACAGTCATAGCTCTGACTGACCCCTCAAGGGGCAGCCGCGGAGCCAGCGCCTTTATAGTAGAGAAAGGAACGCCCGGATTCACCTTCGGCAAGAAGGAGAAGAAGATGGGCATCCGCACCTCTGCTACACGTGAGCTCGTTTTCCATAATTGCCACGTGCCCAAGGAGAACCTGTTGGGCAGGGAGGGCTCAGGGTTTATCGTAACCATGAGAACCCTCGACTCGACTCGCCCTGGCGTCGGTGCCGTCGCCGTCGGACTTGCCCAAGGAGCGCTGGAAGCCGCGGTGGCTTATGCGCAACAGCGCGAGCAGTTCGGTCACCCGGTCTCAGCCATTCAAGCCGTTCAGCACATGCTGGCCAATATGGCTATGGAGCTGGAAGCAGCCAGGGCCCTGGTCTACGCCACAGCCAAAACCATTGACAGCGGAGCCAAGAACATTTCCGAGATAGGTGCAATGGCCAAAGTCTTCGCCACGGATATGGCGATGAAAGTAACCACCGATGCAGTGCAGGTATTCGGTGGCCCAGGCTACATGCGTGACTACCCGGTAGAGAAGATGATGCGGGACGCCAAGATCAATCAGATATACGAGGGCACCAACCAGGTGCTGAGAAATGTTATCGCTCTCGAACTTCTGAAAAGGAAGGCACTGCGGGATTGAACATCGTCGTTTGTATAAAGCAAGTGCCGGGCACCACTGACATCAAGATCGACCCCGAAACCAATACTCTAGTCCGTGAGGGAGTGGAAAGCATCGTCAACCCCTTCGATGCCTATGCCCTGGAGGAAGGCGTTCGCCTGAAGGAGAGGTGTGGCGGCAAGGTTACCGCCATCAGCATGGGGCCTCCCCAGGCAGAGCAAGCGCTCAGGGAGACGATCTCCCTCGGTGCCGACGAGGCCATCCTGCTCAGCGACCGGGCTTTCGCTGGGTCCGATACCTGGGCTACCTCCTATGTCCTCTCTAAGGCAATATCCAAGATAGCCGACTACGATGTCATAATCTGCGGCCGCCAGACGCTGGACGGAGACACCGGCCAGGTAGGACCCGAGCTTGCCGAGATGCTGGAGATACCCTTTGTGGCCTATGTGAGCAAAATCGAGGAGATAACAGAGGGATATATGAAGGTGCAGCGGATGGTCGAAGAAGGCTACGAGGTCATCGAGATGCCCCTGCCCGCTGTGATCACCGTGGTCAAGGAGATCAACGTACCCCGCCTGCCATCGATACGTGGCACGATGAAGTCTAAGACGGCTGAAGTACCCGTCTGGACAGCCGAGGACATAGGTGTGGATGCAAACAAGGCTGGCATCGCTGGCTCCCCCACCCGCGTGGTAAAGATATTCTTCCCCCAGAGGACGCATAAGAGCGAGATGCTCCAGGGGAACCTTGAAGAACAAATAGACCAGCTACTGGAGAAGCTGGAGGAAATAATCTAGCCTTGCTCGAGTTTTCACGATTTAGGTGACCCACGAGTTCGCCTATTAAGCTGTTAGGCGAAATGCTGCCCGAAATAGTGGGGGAATATAATGGCTCTAACACGAAATCAAGCTGAGCAGGCTGTCCCAAAAGTCCACCGGGAAGGTAGTTAAGGCCAATAGCGATCAGCTATAATACAAGCAGTGACTTTCCCGGAGGTAAATGCGGATGAAGATATTCAAGGAATACAGCCAGAGCCAGATATTTCTGCTTCCCCCCTCGCTGGATGAGTTTGTGCCCGAGAATCATGAGGCGCGCATCATCAACGATGTGGTGGACACTATAGATTTGTCGCCATTGCTTGCCAAATATGAGGGTGGTGGAGCTCCAGCCTATCACCCCGCCATGATGTTGAAGGTAATTATTTATGCCTATAGTCGGGGCATCTACAGTTCCCGAAGCATTGCCTGTGGGCTAAAGACAGATACTGCCTTTATGTTCCTGTCAGGTCTGCAATACCCCGATTTCCGAACGATCTGTCTTTTCCGTGCTGAGCATGCTGATGTAATTCCGAATTTGTATGTAGAGGTGGTGAGGCTGTGTGCTTCTTTAGGGATGGTAGGGTTGGGGCACATTGCCTTCGATGGCACCAAGCTAAAGGCAAATGCTTCGGTGAAGCAGACCAGAGATAAAGACGGTATCGAGAAGGAGATCGAGCGCCCTAAGGAGCAAATGAGGCAGATGATTCAGGCATCGGCTAAGATAGACGAGTTAGAGGATAAGATATACCCTGATGGTGATGGCTCAGAGATAGCGAAGGAACTGAGGAAGAAGGAATACCGTCTGAAGAAGCTAAAGTATGCGAGGGAAGTACTGGAAAGGGAAAAGCTGGAGAAGGTGAATATAACGGATATCGAAGATTCTTTGAACTGAGTCTCGGCTGATGAAGGATAGCCGGAAGGTGATTCAGCCCAGCTATAATGGGCAGATAGCGGTGGACACCAGAGAGCAAGTGATCGTAGCGGCATATATTACTCAGAATGCTACTGATCATGCCGAGTTCAAGCCCTTGGTGGAGCAGGTGGAACGAAACCTTGGGACTCTACCTAAAGAAAGCAGTGCTGACGCCGGATACTCTTCCTACGATAATCTGGAATGTGCTGAGGTGAAGGGTACCTGCCAGACAACTTCCTGGAGGCGCTGGACGAGAAAGAAGAGAGGGAGAAGAGGTATCACAAGAGCAACTTCCGCTATGATGAGGAGAGAGACACCTACATTTGCCCCGAAGGCAAGGATTTGAAACGATGGGGAGAGCAGAAACGGGAAGGAAAACCCCCGCTTCTCTTATATCGAGGGGAGTTTTGCAGGGAATGTGGGGTAAGGGGGCGATGTACCAGGGGTGAGGCACGGATAGTAAGTCGAGATGGACGGGAGCCACTTTTGGAGGCCATGAGGCAGAAGTTGAGGAGCGAGGAAGGAAAACAGATATACAAGAAGCGTGGATACACCGTGGAGCCAGTTTTCGGACAGATAAAGTGGGATGGCAGGAAGCCTTCAATGGACTTGCGTGGGTTGGTGAAAGTGGAGGGGGAGTTTTCGCTAATGTGCTTGGTACACAATGTGAAGAAGATCGTGAGGAAGGTGCTTGATGGCACTGTTAGTCTGCCAGAGAAGTGTGGCAAGCTAACCGAGGTGCCTGCACCGGGATGCAGGAAGAGGCAATGAAGCGTACCGAGGCCTACGCCGTTCGTGGTGAGCCCGTCGAACCATGAACGGCCCTTCGGTGAACTCAGGACAGGCCCTTCGACAAGCTCAGGGTGAACGGAAATACAAACGGGGAGTCCAGAGGGGTGTCCCCTCTAGCGGGGGTCTGGGGGTGCCCCCCAGTAATACATCTCAGGGCGGGCGGGTGGGAAAATCTCACAGAAAGGGACTACCATGAAACTCATCTTTATTCACGGCTCAGGCGGCTGCAAAGACGCCTGGCACTACCAGACTAAACACTTCCCCGACGCCGACGCCGTCGACCTCCCCGGCCACCCCGATGGCGAGCCCCGCACCAGCATCGAGGGCTATGTCGACTGGCTTAGAGAATACATCCTACAGAAGGGCTATCGCGATGTCGTCCTGGCCGGCCACTCCCTGGGCGGCGCCATCGCCCAGCTCTACGCCCTGAAGTATCC
>JAUWRG010000065.1 GCA_030610655.1 Dehalococcoidia bacterium | reverse complement strand
AACCACTCCTCCAGGCTCACCGGCATCAGGTACATCTGCTCCCTATTGCACTCAATCAAGTTGTATGACATCCTTGCCCCCTTCAATCGGTAACTCTATCTTACCATACCATTTAACCTAGGGAAGGGGTTTATGCAACAGACTCCATTCTGCTATAATATGGCGAAGGTAGCCATAATGGGATGGCTCATGGCGCAGGTGTGCCCTATGATGAAAACACAGTAGCATCGTTGGTATGCTTCATTTTCCCTCTGGAATGGCATTTCACCTAGTACGGCTACAATACTGCAACCACCTTTGACAGAAAGGGGAGCTATGACGGAATTACACGACAGACTGCGGACCTTGGTAGACTACTGGATAGACCATAACCAAGAGCACGAGGAGGAGATGCGCCAGTGGGCAGGTAAGGCTGCTCCTTTGGGGCCACATGTGGCCGAGGCGCTACAAATGGCCGCGGCCAAACTAGCTGAAGCCACCACTTGCATCAAGAGGGCGAGAGATGTCCTGCATGAGGCGCCTCATCAGTCCGGGTAAGCGTGAGCGTTCTGATTTGGGAGGCAGAGAGATGTGTCTCGGTAAGGTGTATCAAGCTGAAGAGAGCGATGAGCCACTCCTGGAGAGTATCGCCTATCTAAGGTTGGAGGGCGACTAGGTAGAACTGGAGACCCTGTTTGGAGAAAAAAGGGTTTTCCAGGGGAGGCTGCGTGAGATAGACTTCGTGAGGTCAAGAATAATTCTGCAGTCGTAACCGTATTGCCCAGTGAGCCGGCCATGCGATGACCGGAGGAAATATAATTGCGCATTGTACGCTTTGCTGTCCACAATAGGGTGAAATATGGCGCTGTAGAGGAGAATACTATACGTGGCCTTCGCGGCAGTCCCTTCATCAAGTTCAAAGGGCCCTCTAGCGCCTTTACACTTGATGGAAGTGTCCACAGGCTGCACGAGGTGAGGTTACTTGCCCCCTGTTCGCCCTCCAAAGTAGTCTGCCTGGGGCTGAATTACCACAGCCATGCTGAGGAGACCAAACTGCCTACGCCTGGTGTGCCGCTTATCTTCCTGAAACCACCCACCGCAGTCATCGGTCCCGATGATAAGATTATCCTCCCTCGTGAGTCCAAGCGTGTGGATTATGAAGGCGAGCTGGGCGTGGTCATCGGCAAGAAGGCAAAAGAATACATACTGGGCTATACTTGTTTTAACGATGTCTCTGAACGCTTTGCCCAGAGAGAAGATGGGCAATGGGCAAGGGCTAAGGGTTACGACACTTTCGCGCCGATAGGCCCATGGGTCGAGACCGACATTGACCCGGATGACCTGAAACTTGAGACATGCCTCAATGGCGAACTACGCCAGTCCGCTCGCACCAGCAATCTCATCTTTGGAGTGTCAAAGCTGGTTAACTTCGTCTCACAGGTGATGACGCTACTGCCGGGTGATGTCATAGCCACAGGTACCCCATCAGGAATTGGCACCATGAATGCGGGAGATATGGTCGAAGTTAGAATAGAGGAGATCGGCACCTTAAGGAACTTGGTTGTCAAACAGAAGTGATGCGCATATCTGTCACCTAAGCCGCTATATGCAAGAAATCCTCCCTCCCCTGCTGGGCGAGGAAGTACAGAACGGCTCCCCACTGGCAGGGGTCTCGGGTTGTTCCCCAAACACACATCACCGGCCGACCGGGCACGAATCTAAAACCGCCGTATCTCCGAGTTACTGCGAGGCGTCACGAACAAACTAAGCAACATTCTCAGAAACGGAGCGAACAACCTGATCGAGGTTCCTCACTTCGCTCACAATCACAAAGGGCGTCATATCACCCGCAACAAATAGCAGACACTATCGGCAAGAGGTGGTGTGTGGCACTACTGCATTGGACGAGCACAAAACTTGCATTCTGCTACCTGCGATAGTAGAATATTTCTAGAATAGTTATGTGAATTTCTATTCGGAGGGTTGGGATGGATAAAGGGACCTGGACGGTAAAAACAGGGCTTGCCCAGATGCTAAAGGGTGGCGTCATCATGGATGTGGTCACTCCGGAGCATGCAAAGATAGCTGAGGAGGCCGGAGCCTGCGCAGTGATGGCTCTGGAGCGAGTACCTGCGGATATAAGGGCTGCTGGAGGGGTTGCCCGCATGGCAGACCCCAATGTGATATTAGCCATCATGGAGACGGTCTCAATCCCGGTGATGGCCAAATGCCGCATCGGGCACTTCGTGGAAGCTCAAGTGCTGGAGGCCATTGGGGTGGACTTCATCGATGAGTCCGAGGTGCTCACCCCCGCCGATGAAACCCATCATATTTGGAAGCATGACTTTAAGGCTCCATTCGTCTGTGGTTGTCGCGATCTGGGCGAGGCACTACGGAGGATCGGTGAGGGAGCGGCGATGATCAGGACCAAAGGAGAGGCAGGCACGGGGAATATCGTAGAAGCGGTGCGGCACATGAGGGCGGTCATGGACGAGCTCCGTAAGATAGGAAGCATGACTACCGATGAGCTAGTTGCCGAGGCTAAAGAGCTGGGCGCTCCTCTAGAGTTGGTGCTGGATATACACAAGACGGGGAGATTGCCTGTGGTAAACTTTGCCGCCGGTGGGGTTGCTACCCCGGCTGACGCAGCACTGATGCTGCAACTGGGAGCTGAAGGGGTCTTTGTAGGTTCGGGGATCTTTAAGTCTAGCGACCCAGAGGCAATAGCCAGAGCTATCGTCAAAACTACTACCCATTATCGCGACCCGGAGGTCATCGCCGAGGTCTCCAAGGGCCTTGGGGCGGCCATGCCCGGACTGGACATCAAGACCATTCCCACAGATGAGCTTCTCGCTCCCAGAGGGTGGTAGGGTGGTAGGATGAAAAAGATCGGCGTCCTGGCCCTGCAGGGTGCCTTTGTGGAACACATCGCCCTCTTACACCACCTTAAGGTGGAGGCTGTCCCCGTTCGTTTGCCTCAAGAGCTTAGGGGCCTGGATGGGCTAATAATACCCGGCAGGGAGAGTACCACCATAGGCAACCTTATGAAGGAATATGATTTGATAGCGCTAATGAGAGAGCTGGCGCTTGACGGCTTCCCCATAATGAGCACGTGCGCTGGCATGGTCCTCTTGGCTAAAAATGTTTCGGGCATAAATTCGGAGACCCTTGGGGCCATGGATATAGGTGTGAAGCGCAACGCTTTTGGCCGGCAGGTGGATAGCTTTGAGACCGACCTCGATATACCAGCCATCGGTGAGCCACACTTTCATGCTGTGTTCATTCGAGCGCCGCATATTGAGCGATCTGGCGACGGTGTGGAGGTACTGGCCCGGCTGCCCAATGGTGTTGGGGTGGCTGCAAGGCAAGGGAAAATGGTGGTTTTAGCCTTCCATCCCGAGCTGACCAGTGACCTCAGGCTCCATGCCTACTTCATGAGCATCGTCCGCAGTGAGAGGTGAACGCCAGGAGATGATTCGAACCCTTTATCCCATCGACCTGCTGTCGCTGTTCTTCTCTTCTGGAAGAATGCCTCTGAACCAGGCCCTAACCTTTGATAGCGTTAGCAAAAGAAGCCCCACGTCACCAGAGGCTCTTGTTGAGCATTGGCTCCCCCTGAAGATGAGACGGCATACCTGGGTCTATGTTGAGCGAGGTCGCATTCAGGGTCTGGTCTCCACTAGGAGCGGTTATGGTTCAACCGCCTGGCACGTAGATTATCTTCAAGTTAATGAGGAGCGCTGCCTCCCTCTCCTGGATAAGGTGAGCGCTGACGCCGCCAAGCAAGGGATAAGAAAGCTTTTCCTTCGCCTCCCCTCAAATAGCCCGCTCATCGACGAGGCAAGGCGTTCTGGCTTCACCTCCTATAAAACCGGTTACCTCTACCGCTATAGCGGAAAAGGAACACAAAGGGCCCCCGTGGCGTCAGGCCAGTACCGCGTCCGCTCCATATCCAGAAACGATTATTATAGGCTCTTCTACTTATACAACGCCGCTGTCCCAGCCCCTGTACGCATCGCTGAAGGTATGACGCTGAAGGAATGGCAGGAAACAAGGGAGCGGGCGTCTTGGCCGGAGCAGCACCAGGAATTCGTCCTGGCGGAGGATAGCCACCTGAAGGGATGGCTGGGAGTTACGGCCACTAAAGGGATCGGCTGCTTTAATATTATGTGTCATCAATTGGACGATAATGGACTTGAATGGTTAGTGAACTACGCTCTCATATGCCTCGATGGCAAGTCCCCCATCTTCTGTGTCGCCTTTACTTTTCAAGGGACTTTGTTGAGGCTCTTGGGAAGGCTGGGTTTTGATCAGGTGGCAGAGTGTTCCACCCTGGTGAAGGAGATTGCCATTAAGGTGAGTGAACCACATTTAATGCCCGTACGGGCATAGGGGAAGACTATGTTTAAGAGAATAACTACCGATTTGGATGCCTTGTTGAACAGGTTGCCGCCCCACATCTCTCAGCCGATTCAAGAACGGGAAGATCGTAACGAGCTTCTCGAGGTGGTCATGGACCTGGGACGCCCCCCCGAGGCTCGCTATCCCAACCATGAGATAGTGCTAAGCGATAAGGAGGTCACTGAGGAGGATATTGAGTATGTTGCTTCCCGCATCGCTCCCTTTGGCGACGATAACCGAGCGGGTATCGAACGCACCCTTCATCGAATCTCAGCGATAAGAAACCGCAAGGGGCGCATTGTTGGCCTCACCTGTCGTGTTGGCAGAGCGGTCTTTGGCACTATAGGCATTATTCAGGATCTTGTTGAATCAGGTAAGAGCATCCTGCTTCTAGGCGGACCTGGCGTCGGCAAGACCACCATGCTTCGAGAGGTGGCTCGTGTCCTTGCCGACGACCTGAAGAAGCGCGTTGTAATTGTCGATACCTCCAATGAAATCGCCGGTGACGGCGATATCCCCCATCCTGCTATCGGGCACGCCCGCAGGATGCAGGTGGCTACCCCTCAGCTTCAGCATGCCGTAATGATTGAGGCGGTGGAAAACCACATGCCCGAGGTGATCGTGATCGATGAGATCGGCACCGAGCTCGAGGCTCTGGCAGCACGTACCATCGCCGAGCGTGGGGTGCAACTTGTGGCCACCGCTCATGGAAACACGCTGGACAACCTGATCATGAATCCCACCCTCTGTGACCTTATCGGCGGGATTCAGTCAGTTACTCTAGGCGATGAGGAGGCGAAAAGGAGAGGCACCCAGAAGTCCATCCTGGAGCGAAAGGCGCCCCCTACATTCGACATCGTGGTCGAGATTCAAGACTGGTATCATGTGGCAATTCAATCTGATGTTGCCGCGGTGGTTGATGCCATGCTCCGGGGGCGCTCCATGCCTCCGGAGGTGCGTTGGTTAGACGAGACCGCCGAGGTGAGAAGGGAGCAGATGTCACCTCGGGAGGGAGCGATAGCAAGAAAAGTGGTTGCTGACACAACGAAGCGGATATACCCGTTCGGCATCAACAAGAGCCGTCTAGAGCAGGTAGTCAAGAGCATGGGAGTGCCAGCAAAGGTAGTGACCAGCATAGCGGGGGCTAACCTTTTAATGACCTCGAAGAGCTACTACCGCAGAAAACCGCAGCCCATCCGTGATGCCGAGTCTACAGGCATACCCATCTATGTCCTCAAGACCAACAAAATCTCACAGATAGAGCGCTGTCTGGCCAGTGTTTTTGATGTCGAAGCCTTCGACAACCCTGTTATCTCCGCTATAAAGGAGGCGGAGGAGGCCGTCGCCCAGGTAAAGGAGGGCAAGAACGCTGTAGACCTTAGCCCCCGAAACGCTTATCTCAGGATGTTGCAGCACCAGCTAGCAGAGCGCTACAGCCTCTCATCGCACAGCATCGGCCGCGAGCCGCGAAGAAGGGTGCGTATCTTTAGTGGCTTGGTATAAGATGACTGGGGCGCAATCTTAAGATGCTCGAAAGTTCGAATCCCGCTCAGGGAGCTTTAGTGGCCGAAGATGTGATGTGATATAATACAGCTAACTAAATGCCTTCATTACGAGCCTGTGGGAACAAAGCTGAGAGGCTCACTTGCGTTAGGAGATTGGTATGATTATTTCTGCTAGTCGCAGAACAGATATTCCAGCATTCTACAGCCAATGGTTTATGAACAGGATACGAGTTGGATTCTGCGTCGTGCCCAATCCCTTTAACATAAATCAGGTATCCCGCGTCTCGCTCAAGCCTGAGGATGTTGATGCCATAGTCTTCTGGTCAAAAAACCCCGCACCAATTCTCACGCACTTACACGAGTTGGATCAGTATGGGTTCCGTTACTACTTCCAGTTCACGCTCAATGATTACCCAAACGCTCTTGAGCCTAGCGTTCCTAGTGTTAATGAGAGGCTGGCAACATTTCTTAGGTTAGCTGAGCGTGTCGGACCAATTCGGGTCATCTGGCGATATGATCCAATCATCATCTCGAACATGACCCCTGTGGACTTTCATCGCGAGAAATTTGCGAGGATCGCGAGTAGCCTAAGTGGTGTTACCAGTCGCGTCATGGTAAGCCTCTGTGACTTCTACCAAAAGACCGACCGGCGACTTGCCGCTTTGGAGCAGCAAGGCTACTCGTTTAACAAGGATGCTGCTTCTTCCACCGAGGTCGCCAGCCTTCTTAAGGATATTGCGGTAATTGCAGGCAGGCACAACATGGAAATTTTCACCTGTGCAGAGGAACTAGACTTCAGTAACCTTGGGATCCGACCAGGGATGTGTATTGACGCAGAGTTACTGCAAAAAATCTGGTCCATATCTGTCTGCCGAATGAAGGATCCAACCCAGCGCAAACATTGCGGATGCGTAGTCAGTAAAGATATCGGCATGAACGACACCTGCATGCACGGTTGCCGATACTGTTACTCAACTAGAAACAACGCTCTAGCGGAACGACGCTACTCCGAGCATGACCCAAATTCGCCAGCAATCTGGGGACATCCAGCAATACCGCCTGAACCCGCAAAGGATAACTACAGGCAGATTAGGCTCTTTAGGTAGGCACGATGATAACAATAAGATTTCCGCCAATGCAGAAATTGATAGACTACGTATTTAAGAATTGTTGTAAACTTGAGGACTTTTGCGAAGCTGATGTAGTTGATGTAAATGTTGCGACATGTGTTAAATGTCACCGGGACAGCTATTTCAGGGGCACACCCAAATATGAATGCCACAATTTCCGCAGAGTTTATCTCATCAGGTACCTTGCAACCCAAGTAAAACAAACTAGTGATTTAATTAGGGAACATATTCTCTCCGATATTAAGAGCAGGGCAAAGTTGTCGGCGGTCAGTTTTGGAGGAGGGCCTGGAGTTGAGGCGTTGGCGCTAATGGACCAACTGCGCACTGCGAGGGGGAGCCATAACATCACCTTTGACAACATAGACCACGAGGCATCCTGGGAACCCATTTATCAAGACCTCGTTCAGCGTTTTGCGGAATGGGTTAAAAACATTAAGATCAATTCGCGATTCTTTCAAATCGACATTACCAGCGACATCACGGCAGGCCAGTACGATGTCGTATTTGTTTCCTGGATTCTTTCGGAGATGAATAACAAAGAGCGGTCCGGTGTTCTTACGAAGGCCCGAGACCTAGCTCGGTCGGAAGGATATATACTGATAACCGACCGCCTCGAGACAGATTTAGTTGAAAAGATATCCAGTCTCACAAGACAAGTCGAAGGCTGGAATCTGATTCATCACAATCCCAAGTGGGAAAAGAACTGTGGTTTAGATTTTCCACCAGACAGCGGGATTTTTGAGCCAAAGTACAATTGCAGTACAGCTTACTGGGTCCTGAAAAAGGCCTGAAAAACGCTGACTGAATTCTTAGCGAAGGCGATAAAAAGGAGCAAAGGAGGCGAGGTAGCGTTTGTCTCTATTCATCACCTTTGAAGGCGGAGAGGGCTCAGGCAAGAGCACCCAAGCGAAGGCACTATACAAGCGGCTCTTGAGTCTGAATATCCCAACCCTACTGACGCACGAGCCCGGGGGTACGCCCCTGGGCAATAGCCTGCGGCGCTGGCTCAAGGATGGAGAGGAGATCGACCCAAGGACCGAGCTTCTGCTTTTCGCTGCCTCTCGCGCTCATCTCGTCTCCAAGGTGATACGCCCCGCTCTAGAACAGGGAACCATAGTTATCTGCGACCGCTTCTCCGAGTCCACTGTCGCCTACCAAGGCTACGGGCGCCGCCTTGATTTGAACCTAATCGAAACGGTCAACAATATCGCCACTCAGGGACTGAGGCCCGACCGTATCGTCTTTCTGGATATCCCTGTCGATCACGGGCTGGCCCGAAAAGGACGGCGCGACCGCTTTGAACGAGAGGAAATCGCCTTTCACCAGCGGGTAAGAAATGGCTACTTGGATATGGCGAAAAAGGAGCCCGAGCGCTGGCTGGTTATCAATGGCTCCTTGTCCAAGAAAGACATCCAGGGCCTTATCTGGCAACGGGTGGAGCCGCTTCTAATGCCCCGCTAACATTTGCTCTTTCGACTGTAGAAACCGCCCCCCCATTCGATCCGCAGGAAATACCGTCGGGGTGTCAGCTAGGATACAAGGCAGGTATCAACTCATCTCAGGGTGCGTAAAGGAGCGAACAAATCCTCCCTCCCCTCGCCAGAGGCGAGTCCTTCAGCAGAAGGACAGAGTCGCCTCAGGAGACTTTTGGAGACTGGCGGGAGGGATCCTTCCCTGGAAGGAGAGGGAGGGGGAATATCACCCTCACCCAAGCCTGCCCTGAGCGTGTTGAGATTCTTCCCCTTCACAGAGTGAAGGGTCAGAATGACAGTAAGTGAAGGGTTCAGGGTCAGAATGGCAGAAAGGACTGTGACAAAGTGTAGCGTCGCCTCTCTGTGGTGATGAACTAGAGGGAAAAGGAGTAAGTCTATTTTAAAACCGGGGTAGGCTACCCTGTTATCGTAGTCGCTCCAACTTGTCGGAAGAACTACAAAGGCCGAGGTTTAGAGAGTAAGTTCTCTAACCTGCCTTCCGCATTTATGTCTAATGCAACACGACCTTTTAGGTACGCCCTTTCATAGCGAGGTTAAAGCCTTACGCCACGTTGCTAAAAAAAGCAGCCAAAAGGAGTCTATTCTAATTGAATAATGAGCCTGAGTAAAAGGGCTCCAGGCAACCTGGTTAGCCCTTCTTAGGAAGGGTTGAAAGGGATTGGAACGAGCTTTCAGCATCCTTTCTGCAAATTGATTATCGCTCATTTGATCTCGAGTTCTTCAAAGGTTACGCCGGGGCGCAGGTAACTCTGAGCCTGGGGCAATGA
>JAUWRG010000011.1 GCA_030610655.1 Dehalococcoidia bacterium | reverse complement strand
CTATTGGCGACTTTTGTCAAGCGGCTCCCGAAAACGCAGCAAATCGGGGCGCAACGGGCCCTATGCCCGATTATACCCTCCTCACGGCCGACACTCCTCCCCTCAGGATATCGGTCCTTACTGACATCCCCTCCCTGGCTGGTCTCTCTAAACAGACTTGAGGTGTTGTTACCCCCTTAGGTCGGCGCAAATCGAAAGTATACCCGCCGCCATGTCTTGAGCCAGGGGCAGTTCCTTCCAAAGGACAGTCTCCAAATCCTTCTCTGAAGGATGCGTGTCTCACCAAGCGACATGCCAGATAGACCAGGTACTGCATCACACTGCGCACCCGGCGCCGTGAAATCTGCTTCCGAAGGGGGGCATCAGCCTCCCGCAGGCTCTCCTGGCCAATCAACCTCCCCGACAAGTCGGGGTAGGCCACCATCCCCAAAAGTAGCACCAGTTCGTTGGTTTGGAATTTCCCTGACGGCAACCGTTCCAGGCCCAGGTCTGTCCCTTCGGCTTCGCTCAGGACAGGCTTCAACTCGCTGTGGAACTGCTCGCTGGTACCATGGGCTCGGGTACAGCTCTACCACTGTTGCCGCATCATCGCTTAACGATGTCCAATAGGCCTCCACCTCCACCCTGGGTATCAATAACGCCTGCCCATCAGCCTCTACCGTTCGCAGCGTCACCTCAAATACCATTCGCAGCGGCTCATCAATGCTTGGTCTCTCCACATAGCGCTCGCCCCGCCATCCTTCCTGGGAAGGACTGCCCGGCCGTGGCTCCTCAAGTTCACCACACTCCCTGGCTGTCTTAAGCCATTCCTCTGACGTCTCCCGACGCAGGTTGCGCTTGATGATATAGTGGGCCTTCTCCTCTCAGCATACCTTGATGTTGCCCACACTGTCATTGCCCACACTGTCATTGCCTGAGTCCATGCGCACCAGAAAGGGGGCCTCACTCATCAGACGGGCATACCTGAGCGTCTGCCTCAGAAAGGATTCTGTCCCTTTCTGACTATGTTCACTTCCCGGACGCAACTCCAAATTTGCCAGGTAGCCCTCTTCCCCCACATAGCCGAAGATGGGAGCATCCTTCCTTAGAAGGATCGAATTTCTTATAAGTCCAGCTCACTCCTTCCTTCTTCGTCTTAGAATTGTCGAACGGGCTGACGTCAATGTCTACCGCCACCAGGTTGCCGTGGCAGGGAGTGATCGCCGGGGCAAGCTGTCCTACTACCCCAGCAGATTCCTCAAGAATGATGTCGTTGAAGGCACCCTCGGCGCTGTCCAGTCGCTGCCTGAGGGTCGGGCTGGGATGGTACTGAATCCAGGCCCAGGGACTGAGAAAAAAAGGGGCATCCCGGAAGGGCTCGATAGCGTCGAAGTCGGGCTTGCCCATGCAGATGAGCCCGATCATGGCTGTAGCTACCTCACCGTGACTGATCTCCGGAAATGGATGTTCTGGCAGCGCCACCGCATCTAATCGCTCCCGAATAGTGGTCCTGTCCAATATCGCCCCTACTAGGGCGAGGCGCCCGAATGGCTGGAAAGTTACTCATCACCCTGCACTATCTCAAAACGCATCTTCACCTCCTAGGTGAAAGTCTTCAGTGGCTCCCACACATTCGAGTGTAGCATCCCTCAGATAGAAAGTGTAGGATAAATCACCTGCCCCTCCACGGATTCAGGTTAATGCTATACCAGGCAGCTAAGGACAGCAATACGGAGAACATTGAGCGGAATGCAAGCTACTGAGGTAGAGAAAGTATCAGAGCAAGCTTTAAGTCCAATGCTTCATTGAACGAAACACTATGCAGGTTACTGGGAGTGTATCTGGTAAGATCGTTTGAGACCATATGGAATGCGCTATCCAGAAGGGATTACCAAGCTTTGTCGGCAGGTAGGCATTTCATGCACCACATACCTCGAAGAAATGGTAAGGCCGAGCCTCAAAGAGCAAAGCTAATTCACGAGAGCCAGTGGCTTAGGGAGCTGGTGGCCAACCTCTCGGCAGAGAATCTGGCTCTGAAAAAGGTTGTTGGGCGGGTGATTATGGAACCTTAGGGGAGGAAGAGCTAAGCCTGCGTAACTATTCCAATCCTGAGGAGGCAAATTGGAGCAGCCATTAAGATAAACGGCAAGAACATGCTCCACTAGACGAAAGCAGATACGCCAAGCACCTCTCGCCCCACAATCAATCTTTGAATTTGATTAGTCCCGTCGGGAGGCAGTAGTGTTCTAGCATCCCTAAAGTAGCGCTCAAGAGGATATTCTTCGGAAATTCCATAGGCCCCGAGAACTTCCATAGCCTTAGAGCAGACCCTTACCGCTACTTCAGTGCCATAGAACTTCGCTCCGGAGCATTCCTTGAAACACCTCTCCCCCTTCCCTAGAAGTTGCGTTGCTTCATAGCAGAGCAAGCGTGCCGCTTTGGTTTCCACTACCATCTCGGCAATCATCTGTTGAACAAGCTGAAATTTAGCAATAATTCTGCCAAACTGTTTTCTTTCCAGAGCATATTTTACAGCTTCATCTATAGCTGCTTGTGCTAATCCCGTTCCCATTACACCTAGTAAAGCACGAGGCGTTAAAAGAAGTTTCATAGTAGCCTCATAACCGACGCCCTCTTGGTCCAGTAAGTTCTTTCTAGGCACACGGCAGTTATCAAACACCACCTCAGCAGTCGGGCAGCAGCGCAGACCAAGTTTAGGCAGTTCTCTGATAGCAAGTTTACATTCATTGGCATCTACTATGATGCGTGAGACTCCCTGGGCCCCCTTAGCCCTATCGGTATATAAGGTCACGCTATAAAAGTCAGAAACCCCTCCATTAGTGATCCACTCTTTAGTACCATTAATGATATAATAATCGCCATCAACCTTGGCTGTGGTTTCTATGTCTCTTGTTCCGGAGCCAACGTTAGGTTCGCTTATAGCTCCACTGCATATAAGGTCTCCTGACAGTGCTGGAGGCAGGTATTTTGCCTTCTGTTCCTCTGAACCAGAATAGTACAGATCCAAAGGACCAGCGGCTGCGTCAACTATGGTCATGACGGTCAAACTTCCCCAAGCGCGAGCTAACTCCTCAGTCAAGATAGCGTAGGAAACATAATCCATGCCTTCGCCACCTCCATCCTCAGGCACAAGCCCACCTATATATCCCAAAGGCACTAATTTCTTCATTACTTCTATAGCTATCTCTTTGGGTAATGGCCTGTATTTCTGCTCATATTCACCAACTATAGGGATTATCTCCCCCTCCATGAACGCTCGAGCGCTTGCTTTTATCATCTTTTGTTCCTCAGTCAGCATAAAATCCATTTTAACACTCCAAAATTTAAAGATTTATGATAAACCCTATGGAGAGACTTCATTTATCTTTTCCTCATCATATCCCATCTCCAATAATATCTCAGTGGTATGCTCACAGGTCTTTTATCAAAATCTAGCGAGAATACCCCACAGCTTGCTGCGGGGATGAATCGCAGTGTGGGGTGGCAAGCAGCATCTTTAGGCGCTGCAAAGCAAAATCGAGCGACAAAGGTACGAGAATTTGCGCCACAGATACCCCACAGCTTGCTGTGAGGAGATTCATTCCTTAAAGGGCTGGTGCTATTTGAATCCTTACTTTCCTTTGAATATTGGCTGTCTCTTTTCCACAAAAGCCTTCATCCCCTCAATTTGGTCCTCAGTGTTGAGAAGGAGAGCCCCCTCCTTAGCTTCAAAGGCTAGAGCTGCGGGAAGAGCCATCTGCATCCCTACATTGACACACGATTTGGCAGCTTTTAAGGCTAAAGGTGGCCTCTGAGACAAAGTTTTAGCTAGCTCCTTTGCTTCGCTAAGGACTGACTCCGGGGGCACTACCCTATTGACCAGCCCCACACGATAAGCCTCCTCAGCATCAATGGGATCACCTAAAAAAAGCATCTCCTTAGCCTTAGTTATGCCTATAAGTCGAGGCATTTTTATTGTTCCCCCGCCGGTGGGAATAACTCCTATCTTTATTTCCCCAAACCCAAAAGTAGCCGTGGTCGAAGCAATTCTCAGGTCGCATGCTAAAGCTAACTCACAACCTCCACCTGCGGCCACACCGTTAATGGCGCCAATTACTGGCTTACCCAGGTTTTCGATTTTGCTAAAAAAGGGCAATGGTTTACCTTGGGCTAGAAGCGAAGCTATAGAAGCTTGCCCTGGGGTCATCATCTCCTTTATATCGGCTCCAGCCGAGAAAGCTCGACCGGCCCCGGTCAAGATCACAACCCTAGCCGTATCATCCCCATCAATCTCGTCAAATACTTGATCTAACTCTTGAGCCATTTTTACACTGATGGCATTAAGGCTCTGGGGCCGATTAAGGGTAACTAAAGCTATATTGTTCTCCTTTTCATAGATTATGGTCTCGTAATCCATAACCGCGCCTCCTTTTGCTCAGTCTATCACTCAACTATACTTAAATACTCCTCTGCCTGTTTTTCTGCCATAATGTCCAGCGCCCACCAGTTGCTTAAGCAAGGGACAAGGACGGTATTTCTCATCTACTTCTTTATGTAGATACTCCAGGACAGAGAGGATGGTATCCAAACCGGTAAAATCGGCTAGCTCGAAGGGTCCCATGGGGTGGCGTAACATCAACTTGCACATCTTATCCACATCTTCAGGGGTAGCGATGCCTTGCCATACAACATAGAAAGCCTCATTTATAAACAGAGGGAGCAATCTGTTGCCGGCAAACCCAGGGAAATCCAAAGCCAGAAAGTGCTCCTTGCCTATTCGCCTAACCACACCTTTAGCCACCTCCAGCGTCTCATCGGATGTATCGCGTCCCCGGATCAACTCTACTCCCATCATCACCGGCACCGGATTGGAAAAATGCATGCCGATAACCTTCTCCGACCTTTTCGTTGCCGAAGCTATAGCTGTTATGCTTAAAGAGGATGTATTAGTAGCCAAAATGGTATGTTCAGAGCAGGTCTCATCAAGCCCCTTGAATATCTGCTTTTTCATATCCAGATTTTCAGGGATGGCTTCGATTACCAAATCGGCGTCACTTACAGCCTCTCCGAAATCTACGGTGCCCTTTATTAGAGACAGCGCTTCATTTATTTGCTCCTGAGTTATCTTGCCTCCTTTCTGCATCTTGCCCAAACTCTCCTTTATTGAATCGAAACCTTTCTCAACAAACCTGTGCTCCATATCTCTCATGGCTACTTCATATCCAGCTTGAGCTGCTACTTGAGCAATTCCACTCCCCATAATGCCTGCACCCAAAACGGCGATCTTCCTAACCTCGATCATAACGATACCTCCTTTCGTAGATCGTCCTCATGCGGTCAATATTTGAATTCCCACAGCGCCCACATCAAGGCCAGCTACAGCACCCCCCATCATGTGAGCCAATCCCGTTTTAGCATTGGCAACTTGTCTGGCCTCCGCTTCCCCTCTAAGCTGCCGAGCGATCTCAACTACCACACGTACGCCGCTAGCGCTTAAGGGGTGTCCCATGGAGAGGAGTCCACCGCTAGGATTGACCGGGATCCTTCCCCCGAGCTCGGTTGCCCCGGAATTAAGCAATTGTGCTCCCTCGCCTCTGTTGCAAAGTCCAAGCTCTTCATAGCGGAAAATCTCCTCCGGTGCAAACGCGTCATGAAGCTCAACTACATCTAAATCATCAGGGCCCAATCCGGCCATTTCATAGGCTTCCATAGCAGCTTTATAATCTGTGGGACAGAAGGTAATATCATCTTGAAGATAGGCATAGTTTCCTGATTTCAACACACAAGCGGCTACCTTTATTGGCTTGCTGGTATATCTTCGAGCTATATCCATAGGACACATAATCACAGCTGCAGCCCCATCGGTATTAGGGCAACATTGGAGTAAAGTAATAGGATCACATATCATCCGCGAACTGAGAATATCTTCTACGGTGAATTCCTTTTGATATTGAGAAAAAGGGTTTAAGCAACCGTGGTGGTGGTTCTTAACCGATACCCTGGCAAATTGCTCCACGGTGGTTCCATACTCCTCCATGTGCCTCCTAGCCATCAGAGCAAACAAAGCAGGCATCGTCATCCCTAGTTGCCCCTCTAAATCTTCCTTGGCTGGAGGGATCAATTTACTGGCTATGGGACTTGTGGTCATCGATTCCACACCGATAGCTATGCCGATATCATAAACGCCAAGTGCTATGTTCCTCCAGACTCCCAATAAGGCGGTAGACCCACCAGCACATGCGTTCTCAACATTGACTATCTCCATCTCTCTTATGCCTACCTCTTTCAAGATAGTTTGTCCGGTAACCATGGCGTCATAGAGTCTAGAGACATAGGCAAATTGGACGTCTTTAGGGCTCATATTGGCGTCTTTGAGTGCGGTCCACACACTCTCTCGACCCAACTCTACCACATTTCTCTGGGGAAGCTTCCCAAATACGCTTTGCCCTATCCCGATCACGGCTACTTCTCTCATGGCCTCCTCTTTTCTAGCTGATCACTGGTTTGAATTTATACCCTATTACCTCTGTTTCTCCTTCCTCCCATAGCTTCTCTATTATTACCTCCATCTCCATACCTACCCTTAGCCGCTCTCGTTCCCCCTCTTGTATCTTTAGAGGGCCGAAAACTCTCATGCCTTCCGGCATTTCCACCATGCCTACAGTGTAAGGAGGCTGGAAATGGACTGAGGGCATATAAGCAGTGGCAAAAGAGTACAATTTCCCTATCCGACTTAATTCCATCTCCTCCATGTCTTCACTAAAGCAATTGAAACAGATTGAGCTCTTGGGGAAAAATGTCTGACCGCAAGACTTACACCTATTAGCTAATAGTATCCCTCCTTTTGCGCTTTCGATAAATGTGCCTTCTCTGATAGGAACTCTCTCAGCCATATTGTTCACCCCCAATTTATTAAGCCCCTCCTGGCATCACAGCACAGCGGGGACAACCCTTCAATATTTTGTACTCGTTCAGTACATATAAGACAGAGATGGCGCGGGGGGCCAGCTCTGGGTGGTGCTGTCTAATATACTCGGCTGGCGTGAGGCTGTCAATGGCCTGATGGGGCTGCACCGTGTTGTAAACGGCTTCCCACTCTTCAAGCGTCCGATTCAGGGGTTGCACTGCCATCTCGCCATGGTAAACCTCATAATAGAACCCCTCGGTATGGGTTCTATGGGCTCTCTCTACATCCTTCTGAGAAGGATTGAGCTTGGGTGAGCGTGGTGGTAAGACAAATAATCTTATGCCTCTCCTCTGGCACTCTTTCTCAAAAGCATCTTCAAACTCCGATCCTCCATCTACCTGGATAGCCCTAATAGGGAAGGGCATCCGCCTCAGCAGGCTATCTATAAAGCTACACGCGGTGTGGGATGTTGCCCTGGTATGAGCCTCCAAAACATCCCATCTGGAGATGATATCTCTGGCAGTAAAGTGCTTTAGCACTACACTAGGCATGGGCCTGACAGCAAGAGTATCTGACTCTACGATGTCTCCCGGCTCCTTGGCCACGTATTCCCTGGGCTTCCTTACGGCATAAGGGCGTTGCCCGTCGAGATTGTTGTAGCGAAAAAGGGATAATCGCAACCAGCGAATCATTAGCAGGAGAAGACGGGCCTCCGCGCGTCTGAGGGCAACCAACGCGAAGCCCAGTTGACAAAGTCACCGACACATGGTAGAATATAGGCGTAGATGCGCATATAAAGACAAACTTCAACATGCGTGAATTGGTCAAATCCTTCAAGGCTCTATCCGACGAGACCAGGCTCAGGATCCTCAAGCTGTTGCTGGAGCGAGAGTGCTGTGTGTGCGAGGTGATGCAGGCGCTGGACATCTCTCAGACCAGGGCCTCGCGCAACTTGAGTGCCCTGTACGACGCTGGCTTTCTCGAGCTGAGGAAAGAGGGCTTGTGGTCGCTGTACTCAATAGACCAAGAGGGTGTTAAAGCATACATGTCCGACTTGATTGAGGCCGTAGACAAGGGGCTCGAAGGAAAGGAAGTGGCAGCTCTGGACAGGGAGCGCCTGAGGAAGGCCAAGCGCGTCGGACCTGAGTGTGTCCGGCGTTCCCGTAGGTGATTCTCTTTTTTTATCGCATATATGCGTTGGTGCGCAACTAAGGAAACATATAACATACTATGAATGTCTTCATCGATATTCTGTGGGGCGGCTTAACCACACTGGCAGACTACCTGTCGTTGCACGTCCTCACCTGCTTGGTCCCCGCCTTTTTCATAGCTGGTGCGATTGCCATCTTCATTTCCCAGGGAGCGGTCTTGAAGTACTTTGGCCCGCAGGCTAAGAAGCTGCTGTCATACAGCGTTGCTTCGGTCTCCGGCACTATCCTGGCTGTGTGCTCCTGCACCGTACTGCCTCTATTCGGCGGCATATACAAGAGAGGGGCTGGCCTCGGTCCGGCGATCGCTTTTCTGTACTCGGCGCCGGCAATCAACGTGCTAGCCATCGTCTATTCGGCACGCCTGCTGGGCTACGACCTGGGAGTCGGGCGAGCCATCGGTGCCATCGTCTTCGCCGTGGTCATTGGGCTGACCATGGCTCTAATCTACCGCAAGGAAGAAACTGCCAAGGACGACCAGGCTTTTGCCATGCTTGCTTCAGACCCAGAAGGAAAAACCTGGTGGCAGCAGATCATATTCTTCGTCCTGCTGGTTGGCATCCTTATCGCCGCCTCATTGAAACAATGGATTGCCACCGGCGTCCTGCTTGCCATCCTGGCTGCCATACTGTGGCGCTGGTTTCAAAAGGGCGAACTGGTACAGTGGATGAAGGAGACACTTCGCTTCGTCAGACTGATAGCACCATGGCTTCTAGTGGGGGTGTTTGCCGCCGGCATGATCAGGGCGGGTGTTCCTGAATCTGTGATCACCCCGGTGGTTGGCGGCAACAGTTTTCTGGCCAATTTCGTCGCCTCGCTGGTGGGTTCGTTGATGTACTTCGCTACACTGACTGAGGTGCCCATCGTCAGGGCGTTTATGGACCTGGGCATGGGCAAGGGACCAGCGCTGGCCCTGCTGCTGGCCGGGCCGGCCCTTTCCCTGCCCAACATGCTGGTCATCCGTGGCATTATGGGAACGAAGAAGACGCTGGTCTACATCGCACTGGTGGTAGTCATGGCCACCGTCTCAGGATATGTCTTTGGCCTGATAACGCAATAGAGAAAGGAGGGGTGAAGAATGATAATCAAGGTCCTTGGACCGGGCTGCGCCCGGTGTGACCAACTAAAGAAAACAACGAGGGAGGTGGTGCAGGAGCTAGGGATTGACGCCACGATAGAAGAGGTCAAGGATGTCAAGAAGATTATGGAGTACCCCATCCTGACCACCCCAGGCCTTGTGGTGAACGAGGAACTCGTTAGCTCCGGCAAGGTGCCGAGCAAGGCGGAGGTCACGCGGCTCATTGTCAACGCCCTCGCCAAAAGCGAGTCGCAGAAGTAAGATCAATCGGCTCCCGGACAGCCTGGGAAGGAGGATAATGATCTTATGGAACAGAAAGAGCCAACGGTGGACCAAATCTTGAACATGATGGCGCAGAACCTGGGCGAGGAGCCAAGGCCGATGGTGCTCATGTCCAAGGTTCTTCCGGAGTGGATCCCCCGGCAGGCCCAGGAACGGAAGTTCGTCTTTGATTTGCCCCACATTCCTGCCAAATACAAGCATCTCATCATGATTTCCGTGGCATCGGCGGTTTCCAGCCACCTGTGCACGGAGACCTTCATTAAGATTGCCAGGCGCGCTGGGGTGAGCAAAGAAGAAATAGGAGAGGCAATCATAGCAGCTCGCTTTGCGCTCGCTTCAACAGTCTTTGCCTCCGCTGCCGAAGGACTTGAACACCTGACGAGAGACAATGGGGAAGCATAACGTCAAATTGGAACGCTCGGCAAGCGTGCTGAGAGACATCTTGGGTCTGCCCTACGAGCCAATAGCAGTCAAGTTCTTTGAGGATGTGGCATCACTGGACGGCTTTGCGCTGCCAAGTAGACGCCGCTACTGCCAGGTGCTAATGGGTGACAGGGAGGGTAGGAAGCTTTTTCTCACCGCGGACAACATCTCATGCCCGGCAGCGGCCTGGGCGTTAGGCTTCAAAGCACCGCCTGTTAAGCTGTCGTCGGGCGAGATGCCTGCGAGAATGGGCATTTTCGGGAGCCCGGCTGCTGCCAGGAATACTCTCAGCACTATGTCCCGCCTGGAAATGGGCAAATACAAGATAGTAGCTTGCTGCCCCCTTGCCGATGCACCTTTTGAGCCGGATGTGGTAGTCCTGGAGTCGGCTCCTGAGCACCTGATGTGGGTAGCCCTGGCGCTGGTCTTTGAGACCGGATGCAGGCTGGATTTCAACACCGCCATCCTGCAGGCTACGTGTGTTGACGTTACTATTAGTCCATTTCTGAATCAAAAGCTCAATGCCTCCCTTGGTTGCTACGGCTGTCGCGAGGCAACGAATGTGGCTGAGAGCGAGTGCGTGCTGGGTTTCCCCATCAAAGATCTGGATACAATTGTGTCCTCGCTAGGGAAGCTGAACAAAAAAGCTATTCCCAGAGTGAGAGGGAAGACCGTCTACAACGCCCTGTTGGAAAGGGAACTACCTGAGGAGGTATGCCGTGCTGGAAATCAGGAAGACAGCTATATCTCTCGACGAGCAAGAATTGCTCGAACTTGAGCGCATCATCACCGACGGTGAGGAGAAGGAAGCACTGATTTTCCTGAAGAAATCGGTCTATGAGAAGATAGTACGTTCCCAAAAAGGCAAGCTGAAGTCACATCTGGACACCGGTGGTGACCCCGTGGAGAGATTCAAAATGGCCAATAGTGCTTGGCGGCTACGCCCTGATCGCATATGCGAAGCGAAGACTAAGGAGGATAGTATGAATCTATTGACCAAGGCCACTTTCTGCAGCTTAATACTAATCCTAATCCTGTCATGTGGCATTATATGTGCGTGCAGTGGTCCTGCCAAAAATGAGCCTATTGACACCCAGGAACCTCCAACCCTGCAAAATGGGGTGGAGGTAGTGTACTTTCACCGCGCGCGTCGCTGCTCTCCTTGTGTCTACGCCGAAAATTGCGTGACGTACGCTGTAGAAACGTACTTTCAAGAGGAACTGGCCAGTGGAGAGTTGGTGTTCAAGATACTCAACGTACAGGACGAAGCCAACGCTGTCATGATTGAGAAGTACGGAGCCTATGGGTCGTCCCTATTCATAAATGAGGTAATAGATGGCATAGATCACATTGAGTACGTGACCGACATCTGGTTTGTCGTGGGCGATGACGAGGCGTGTGTCAGCACGGTAAAAGGAGAGATAGAGGAGCACCTGGGAGAGTAAGCTGTGGATTTTAGCGAATTCGTTATGCGGTTGTCCCAAAGTGGTAGCCTGTCTCTTCTCTGTGCTTTTTTGATAGGGCTACTGGCCGCCATCAGCCCCTGTCCCCTGGCCACCAACATCACTGCAATGGCATACATCAGCCGTAGGTTTTCAGACCGCAGGCAAGTAGCCACTTCAGGAATCCTGTACATGCTGGGGCGTACCGTTTCGTACTTCACGCTTGGGGCATTGGTTATCCTTGCCGGGGTAAGTATTCCTCGCCTTGCCCTACTACTTCAGGATACCGGTGAGCGATTCATGGGACCGCTCTTGATCATAGTGGGGATCATCCTGCTGGGTATTATCAAGCTTCCACTGGTTCAAACCGGTGGAAAGCTTACTTCAATAGGAGAGAGAGTCGCCAAATGGGGGAGCCTCGGAGCGTTCCTGTTGGGGATCGTTTTCGCCCTAGCATTTTGCCCCAATACTGCGGTGCTTTTCTTTGGCATTTTGGTGCCCCTGGCGCTTACATCTACATGGGGTATCACCTTCCCCGCTGTGTTCGCTATTGGCACAGGTCTCCCCGTCCTCATCTTTGCCATTCTTCTAGCGGCCGGAGTCGCCAGCGTTGCCACTTGGTTGAATAAAGTCACTACGGCAGAAAGAATTATTCGGAGGATTGCAGCGCTAGTCTTTATCGCCACGGGCATATACTACGTGGTCCTGTGGATTCAAGCGTAGGGGGTAAGCCAATGCTATTATCATCCTACATCTATGAGGTCTCGTTGCCCGAGTGTGTTACTTCGGCAGTAAGGGTGAACGCCATTGCCAAGTTGTCGGAGGACATCCGTGAGGTACTTCCCTACCTCAACGCCAGGGTGAAGGCAGGCACCTTCAATCATGAGGGGGGTACCCTGCGCTTCATATGGGAAGGGAAGGCGATTAACCTTTTCCCCCGCCGCATCACGGTCTCCGGGCTCCGGGACAGGGGAGATGCGGTGCAGATTCTCGAGTGGGTCAAGGATTTCATCAACACCACGTGGCAGAATCGTCAAGAGATAGAGCCGAGCTTCAGGAGAGGAGACGAGGTCAAGGTACTGGAACTGTACAGGCTGCTCCCTGGCACCAACTGCGGAGAGTGCGGTGAGCGCACCTGCATGGCATTTGCCGCCAAACTGGTCCGGCAAGAGGCAGAGATCAGCGAGTGCTGCCCTCTCCTCAGCCATGAATGGCAGGAAAAGCGTCAAGTATTATTCTCCTTGGTGGAGCGCGGAGGCTAGCTTGTGTCAGAGCGGGTTGAGAATGAGATGGATAACACAGGTTTCTGCGAAAGTACCTAAATAGGGGGGGTATAGAGAAGATGTGGACAAGGGAATATGTAGTCACTGTGTTATTGATAACTATAGCCATCCTGACCATAGGGTTCTTCCTGTGGAATAGTGATACACAACGCCTATCTTGCACTTGCGAAGGCTGGTGCCGCGGTGCCGATGATGCCCCTGTCACCATTGAAGCGTATCCAGATTTCCTATGTCCTGAATGCGTGGATAAGCAACTCTTGTTGGTACAGGCACTAGATATGTATCCTAAGGAAATAAGATTGGTTTACCATCATTACCCTTCTTCAGGGTTTTCCGAGGAAATAGCCGAGGCACTGGAGGCTGCTGGAGACCAAGGTAAATTATGGCAGATGCACGACAGGATTATACAGGACGTGCCGGATAACATGTCCGAATTAAAAGCCGTTGCAGAGGGTCTGGGGCTTGATATGGAAAGGTTCAATGAAGCGCTCTATAGCGGGGAGTTTACCGAAATGGTCCAGTTAGCCAAAGAAAAGGCAATTTCAGCAGGTGTAAGGTATGTATCGGTATTCATCAATGAAAAGGAGTACGAGAAATATCCGGGCACACTGAACGATTTGTGTAGAGCCATTGATGAGGAATTAGAAAGGATAGAAGCCAATGGCGGTAATTAGATCAAAGCAAGTGGCTATGGTTCTCCGAAACTCGTATCTTGTCATGGTTCTACGGCTATTTGTGGGCGCAACCTTCGTTTTTTCCGCTGTGACCAAACTCCCGTTACAATCTCGATTCGTCGAGATCGTCCAGAGTTATCATCTGTTGCCCTACTCGCTAGCAACAGCCTACGGAATCGCATTACCCTGGATTGAACTTTTGATTGGAGCCTATCTTTTGCTGGGCGTATTGCTCAAACCCAGTGCCTTTGCCACCCTACTGATAGGACTAAGCTTCATGATTGCCAACGTGACCGCAATTGTCAGAGGAGAACTGTACTGCGGCAGTTGTTTCGGCGAATCCATTCCGCTCTCCGCTTTTCACGCACTCACCCTGGACTGTTTTCTCATGCTGGCTGCCCTTCTCCTGCTGCTAGCTGGAAGTAACTCTCAATTACTCAGCCTAGAAGGGTGGTTCGCCCGTAGACAGCGTACCATAGAAACTAAATTAAATGCGTAGTAAAGGTGTAAGCAGTGGATAATAGAGAACACAATGCCACAGCCAGTAGACTCTCAGTAGTGGATCGTTTCTTAACCCTCGGCATATTCCTGGCCGTGCGACTTCATCATGCTGCACTTGGCGGTTCAGTACTTCTTCATCGGGGTGAATTTCTGTTCTTGGAGGCATGGTTTTACGGTAAAGGCAAGCCCGGTAAAGAAGATAGGGGGATATGACATGGCTGAGAAAGAACGGAAATTAGGTATCTGGGAGAAATACCTCACTATATGGGTCGCCCTGTGTATTCTGGTGGGAACAGGTCTGGGGAGGCTTCTCCCCCAGATTTCGGATTTCCTGGCAAGGCTGGAGGTAGCTCACATCTCAGTGCCGATAGCCATCTGCCTCTTCGCCATGATCTACCCCATAATGGTGCAGATAAGCTGGGAGGAGATCAAAAACGCACTGCGATCCCCAAGGCCCATAGGCCTCACCCTTTTCGCCAACTGGGTAGTAAAACCCTTTAGCATGGCCCTATTTGCTTGGTTGTTCCTCAGCGTCGTCTTTGGCCATCTCCTCACCCCTGATCAGATTCAGCAATACCGGGCAGGTCTGATCCTCCTTGGGGTGGCGCCCTGCACCGCCATGGTTCTGGTGTGGAGCTATCTGGCTCGTGGCAATATGGGCCACACCCTGGTGATGACAGCGATCAACTCCCTCACTATGGTCGTTCTCTATGCTCCCCTGGCCATGTTCCTGCTGGGCATCTCAGGTATAGTAGTGCCCTGGGAGACGATCGCCCTTTCCGTGGCGATATACATCGTTACCCCGCTCATTGCTGGGTATTTCACCCGAAGACAGGTCATCAGAAGCAAAGGTATCAACTGGTTTGAGAAGCGGCTTGTGCCCCCACTGGGAAAGGTGTCCATAATCGCGTTGCTAGTGACTCTGGTGATCCTGTTTACCTATCAGGGCTACATTATCGTTGAGCTGCCTGCTATCATCGGCATGATCACCTTAGGCATACTGGTGAATATCTTGGTGGTGTTCGGGGTCACCTACGTTGTCGCCAGGCTGCTGAAGTTTCGCTATGAGGATGCAGCGCCGGTGGCCATCATCGCCGGCAGCAACCACTTCGAGGTCGCCATAGCCGTTGCCACCACCCTGTTCGGCGTCGCGTCGGGAGCGGCGCTGGCCACAGTGGTCGGCGTGTTGACCGAGGTGCCCATAATGCTTGGCTTGGTATGGCTGTGCAAAGCAACCAGGAGGACCTTCCCCAGACCCTTGCCCGAAGTCGAAACTGCACCCTCAGACAACTAGAAGATGAAAATCACAATTCTCGGCCCTTGGTGTGCCAAGTGTAACCAACTAAAGCAGACAACCAAGGAGGTGGTGAAGGAGTTGGGGATAGACGCCAGCGTCGAAGAGGTAAAGAACATCAAGAAGATAATGGAGTATCCCATCCTAACCATGCCAGGCTAGGGAGTAAATTAGAAACTCGCCCAGAATGGGCGACTTCAGATAAAGGCGGAGGTTAGCCGCCTCATTACCAATGCCCCTAAGCAGGAGACAATCAGTCAAGCCATTTGTACTCTATACGGCCTAGAAGTCTATTTGCCGCTCACCTTGTTCACCCGTTTCCCCCTCGGGTTCACAGTGAACCACAACGCTGACGGGGCGGTCTAGCGATAGATCGATGGCCTCCTCCACAGCGGTGCAGACTGCGTGACCCTCACCTACGGAAAGACTCTTGTCGACAAGCACGTGCACGTCCATACACACTTCCCTTCCCACCAGGCGAGTGCGCAAACGATGCCACCCCCTAACGCCAGGTACATTCTCGATAACCTCAACTATCGACTGTCGCTCTTCCGCCGAAATCGAACCCTCAGTGAGCTCAAGAAAAACCTTCCATATTGAACTCAGACCCACTATGGCTACCATGACACCGACCGCTACAGCAGCAATCTGGTCGCCATGCCCCCAACCCAATATTCCAGCAACTGCGCCAATCAACACCGCCACCGATGAAAGAGCGTCGCTGCGATGGTGCCACGCATTGGCGCTCAGCGCAGCGCTCCTGACCCTCCGTGCCACTCTTCTCGTTATCTGATACAGCCACTCCTTGGAGACGATCGACACCGCAGCCACAATCAGCACAGGATAGCCCGGGATGTTGTGTTCTTGTCGATAGAGGGAGAGCCCAGCGTCCCATGCAATGGCGACGCCAGCCGCCACTAGCGCCACCCCGATCACAGAGGCAGCAATCGTCTCATATCTCCCATGTCCGTACGCGTGGCTTTCGTCAGCCGGCCGCGCTGAGAGTCGAATGCCCACAATAGCAACCACATCGGTCAGCAAGTCGGACAGGGAATGGGCCGCATCCGCTACCAGCGCCGCTGAACCAACAAAGAGTCCAACAACAAGCTTCAACCCTAGAAGAACTAGATTGGTGCACAATCCGACCAGAGTGACTCGTATGGGCTGGTTATCCTGAATCATCCTCTATCTCTTAAGTCCTACGGTCATTGACTATAATACAGTTTCATAACATTGGCAATTCCTTTGATGCTGAATTTGGTGATGTCTCAGACTTCCTGTAAAAACAGATATGGCGCAAGATACCTCCAGAAGAAATAATCAGGGCCCAAGAGGCCCAGAAAGGAGGACTTACGCCATGAAGAGAATACCACCATCAAGGAGGATGAGGCAAGAGATCGAGGAAGTACTTTCTGGATGGGAGGAAGCAGGTCACCCACTGGATAACTTCGTCAGGTTGGGAGCCAGATACATGCTTCAGGTAGCTTTAGAGCAGGAGGTGGAAGAGTTCCTGGGCAGGGCTCATTACCGGCGCGGTTCCCGCAGGCAGAAGGGGTGGCGCAATGGTTATGAGCCAGGAAGGCGTTAACTTCCTCCTCTAATGTTGCCGCCAGCATCTTCCTGGCTCCTTCCCGGACATATGCCTTCAAAGCATCTTGTACCTCGTCCCTCTGTTCTTCTCTGCTCTTTCTCTGGTATGATGTTGCCAAGGCATGTCCCTCCCTTTTCCCGTTAAGGGGATATTTTCTCTTACTGGAAGGATACGCCTTTTTCTATCCCTGCGTTATCAATTTCCATAACTTTTTATATTAGCTCTCCTAATCCCTCAAACCTGCCTAAATTGACTCACCTATAGTGGTATGCTATCATCCTTCCAAGAATAAGGTGGGTTAGTGTTTGAAGCGGGTCGTTCCTATCTCCATCCTGATCGGTGCTATCGCTGGGATGCAAGCTGGGCTTACCGGTGTGGGTGGTGGGGTGTTTTTGGTGCCACTCATGGTCGGACTCTTGGGAGTGGCGCAGCATCAGGCCCACGGCACCTCCCTCACCGTGATCTTCCCTATCACTGTCGTCGGCGCGATCACTTATGCCGTCCTCGGATATATTCCAGGGGATATAGACTGGGTACTGATTCCCGCACTGGCTATAGGGGGAGTAGCGGGGGTGTTTGTGGGAGCAAAGCTGATGACGCGAGTGCCAGCAAGGCAGCTCAGGTGGATATTCAGCGCCTTCATGGTGGTTTTGGGTATTTATATGATTGTCACCTAGCAGAGATTAAGGATGAGTATCGCTATTGGAATCGGGATAGGGCTGGTGGCAGGGATACTTGCCGGGATGCTTGGCATTGGGGGAGGAGTTATCCTGATTCCGGGGTTGGTTCTATTGTTGGGGGTAGGGCAGCACACGGCGCAGGGGGTTTCCCTCATGGTAATAACGTTAATGGCACTAGTGGGCGCGATCACTCATTGCCGGCAGCACAATGTCAGGCTGGGGGTAGCGCTCTGGATCATCCCGGCCGCGGTTGTCTTTAGCTTTCTTGGGGGTATGCTTGCCGACATGCTAGACGCTTCTTTTTTACGCAATGTCTGGGGCGCCTTATTGATCATTGTCGGCATAGTAATGATGTTAACGGGGAGGCGAAGTGTCAGCGCTTAGCGAGCTGTATAAAGAGATAGCGCTCTGTCACGATTGTGAACTGGCGAAGCATCGCACTAAGGTAGTGCCTGGCGAGGGCTCTGAGGATGCCGATATTCTGTTTATAGGCGAGGCACCGGGTTGGCATGAGGATCAGCAGGGGCGACCTTTTGTAGGGCCGGCAGGTCATTTCCTTGATGAGTTGCTCCACTCCATCGGGCTGACGCGTAATGATGTCTATATTGCAAATGTTATTAAATGCCGCCCCCCGACAAACCGCGACCCATTGCCGTCCGAGATGATGGCCTGCCGAAAGTGGCTTGACCGCCAGATAGAGCTGATTCGACCGAAGATGATAGTTGCCCTGGGTCGTTACTCCCTGGCTCAGTTCTTTCCCGGCAGTGCCATAGGTAAGGTCCATGGCACAGCACAAAAAAAAGATGGAATAATCCACTTCGCCATGTATCACCCCGCAGCAGCCTTGCACCAGCAAAGCTTGCGCCAGACCATTCAGGAGGATATGCTTAAGATACCTCACCTCCTAGCTCAAGCAGAGGAGGTTGAGGAGGTTAAGGAAGAGCATAAACCTGAACAGCTATCGATGTTCTAGGGGGAGACCATTGGCAAAGGCTAAAGGAAAGCCTCGTACGACATCCAAAGGAGCCCCCCCGCGCACAGCCATAAGTGGGGGCACTTCACCTATTAGGCGCTTTTTTGGCTTTTTCTTCTCGCGCCCGGTGAGGTGGATATTGCTTCTGATTATCTTTCTGGCGCTGCTGTTTTCTTTCAGCTCTCCGGTTGTCTCAGCCTTTAGCACCGCCTGGGGCGCCCTTATTGGTACATTCGGGGCAGGGCTTATTGTGGTGGCGGTGGCGATTGTGCTTTTGGGAATGATAGTGTCGCGACGGGGAATCCCCGAATTCCTTCGAAGGTGGAGCCAGTCGCTGGGTGATATTGCCTCTGCTCTCGCCCTACGTAGGTGGAACCGCTGGCTGGGTGCCATTGCCTTTATCCTCGCTCTTTTTGGACTTCTCGCCTTCTTTGCTTTGGGGGGAACGCTGGGTATGGCAATTATCGGCGCCCCGAATGCCCTCGGTGCCTTGAGACTTGCCGGTATAGTTCTTCTAGGCATCTTTCTAGTAGCGCCGCGCGGAAGTTGGCGCGTCCTTTCGTCCATTGCCTCCGCTCTATCCACTGCATATCGTCGCTATCCACCGCACAAATACCTGTGGCAGGCTGCAATCTGGCCTTTTGTCTTCTATCGACGCCATCCTCTGCACCGAGTCCTCACTCCCCGACCTCGGCGACCCCGAAAGCCTGCCGCCGCACCGGTGCGGAAAGTTGAGCATGAAGTCCCTGAACAAGCCACCACAGTAGTTGAGCCCGAAGTCGTGCCCGTCATTGCGACAACCACTCTGCCTATAGCTGAGAAAAGGGTCGAAGAAGCCGAGACAGCGAGCGGGAAATGGCCATTGCCCTCCATCAACATGCTTGATAGAACGCCTGAGGCCGAGCCCGTTCAGGTGGATACCGAGCGGGGGTCGAGGCTCATTGAAGAAGCCCTGGCAAGCTACAATGTTGAGGCTAAGGTTGTTCAGGTGAATGTAGGACCGACCGTTACCCAATACGGCGTTGAGCCCGGCTGGGACCGCAAATACAAGGAGATAAAGGAGAAGGACAAGGACGGCAATATCAGGATGCGGGTTGAGGAGGTCTCCAAGACCAGGGTCAAGGTGGAGCGCATATCATCACTGGCCAACGACCTTGCCTTAACCTTGGCTGCCCCCTCGATTAAGATCGAGGCCCCGGTGCCCGGGAAGTCCATGGTGGGAATCGAGGTGCCCAATACAATAGCTGCTGTAGTCACATTGAGGAGCATCATAGAGAGCGCCGCTTTCCACAAGCTCAAGGCCAAGGCCAGGCTGCCCCTTGCTTTGGGCAAGACGGTCACCGGTGAGCCTGTGGTTGCCGACCTTGCCAAGATGCCCCACCTGCTCATCGCCGGGCAGACGGGAAGTGGCAAGAGCATTTGCATCAAATCGATGATCAGTACCTTTGTGCTTCACGCCAACCCTGATCAGTTGAGACTCCTTTTGATCGACCTCAAAAGGGTGGAACTGGTCGACTTCAACAATATGCCCCATCTGGTCTCTCCAGTGATTGTGGAACGCGAAAAAGCGATGGGCACGTTGAGGTGGCTCACAAAGGAAATGGAGCATCGCTATGACAGGCTAGCTGCGATGGGAGCACGCGACATCGAAGCCTATAACAAGAGCCCCAGGGTAGCGCAGCCGCTCCCCTACCTCATCCTCGTCATCGATGAGCTTGCCGAGCTAATGAGCACTGCACCTGATGAAGCGGAACGCAATATCTGCCGCCTAGCCCAGCTTGCCCGAGCTACCGGAATACATCTGGTCGTGGCCACCCAGCGCCCCTCTGTTGATGTCATTACCGGCTTGATTAAGGCCAATTTCCCCGCTCGCATCAGCTTTGCTGTGGCATCGCAGGTGGACTCGCGCACCATACTTGATATTGGCGGTGCTGAGAAGCTGTTGGGGCGAGGGGACATGCTCTTTTTACCCCCGGACGCTCCCAAACCGAAACGCCTCCAAGGAAGCTTTGTCTCTGAGGCTGACATCGAGAGGCTAGTAAGCTTCTGGATTAGCCACCGCCCTCAGGAGGTCCATATCCCCCAGATGATGGAGGACTTCGTCAAGGCAACTACCACCGCTGGCGACACCACCGGTGAAGACCCACTTCTGGAGAAGGCGAAACGCCTTGCCCAGGAGCACAGACGCATCTCCACCTCTTTTCTGCAGCGGCGATTAGGCATCGGTTATCCCAGGGCGGCAAGGATCATGGACCTCCTGGAAGAGCAAGGCGTGGTCGCTGTTGGGGAGCCAGGGAAGTCTCGTGAGGTGCTGAAATAGAAGGAGGGGTAAATTGCTGAGGGAGATTATCGGTCGCATATTTGGTCCGCGCAAAAGGGAGAGAAGGCCTAGCATCAGCCTGCTGGAGCGTTGTCTCAACTGCGATACGGATCTTACCTCCTCCGAGCTCTATCTGCGCTATCGTGTGTGCCCGGAATGTGGATTCCACTACGTGTTCCCTGCCTACGAGCGCATCGACAGTCTGGCAGATGAAGGAAGCTTCCAGGAGATCAACCGTTCACTGGTATCACTTGACCCCCTGCCCTTCAAGGGAGAGGCATCCTACAAGAAACGCATACTCGATGCTGAAAAGATGACCGGGCTCACCGAAGCTGTGGTCACCGGGGTCTGCCAGATCGAGGGCACCCTTACCGTCATTATGGTATTAGATTTCAGCTTCTTAGGGGGGAGCATGGGCTGCGTTGTTGGGGAAAAGGTGGCCCTTGCCTTTGAGCATGCCCTCAAGAAGAAGCTCCCACTGGTAGCGGTGGTCTCCAGCGGAGGCGCCAGAGTCCAGGAGGGGATACTTGCTTTGATGCAAATGGCAAAGACGGCAGCCTCGGCCAGGCGGCTTCACGTCGCTCGACTCCCCTTTATCTCCATTCTGACAAACCCCACTACAGGGGACGTCTACGCCAGCTTTGCCAACCTCGCTGACATCATTATCGCTGAACCCCATGCTATCCTTGGCTTCGCTCCGATAAAGGTTGTGGAGCAGACCGAGGGCAAGGAGCTTCCCACTGATGCCCATACCGCCGAATCCCATCTGAAGCACGGAATGATCGACTGTGTGGTGGAGCGTACCAAGCTGCGAGGTCTCCTCGCCACTCTCCTCGACCTTCTCTCGTCTCAATACCGCTTAGCTATAACGAGGAGATTCGGCCCCTACCCCCCGATAGTGCCTCGCCGAGAGTCGGCCTGGCAGAGCGTTCAATTGGCTCGTCATGAAGAGCGTCCTACCTCTCTTGACTATGTCACTAGAATCACAGCAAGCTTCATTGAGCTCCACGGTGACCGTTACTATGGTGACGATGGCACCATGGTATGTGGCCTAGCGGACATCGGAGGTGAGGCGGTAGTGATAATCGCTCAAGAGCGAAACCATGATGGCGAGAGGAGGAATCGTGGTAGAATCCACCCAGAAGGGTTCCGCAAGGCTCAGCGAGCGATGTTGCTGGCAGCAAAATTCAGGCTCACCCTCATTACCTTTATCGATACCCCTGGCGCATACCCTGGCCTTGACGCTGAGGAAAGGGGGCTAGGAAACGCTATTGCTCGTTGTCTAGCCATAATGTCCGACCTGCCGACCCCGACGATCTCGGTGATTATCGGCGAGGGGGGTAGCAAAGGTGCCTTGGCCGTTGGGGTTGCCGACCGCATCCTAATGCTGGAGAATGCTATCTTCTCCATAATGCCTCCGGAGAGGGCAGCCATCCTGCTCTATCGGGACGAGAGTAGGGCAGCGGAGGTAGCTCCTGCCTTGAGGCTCACCGCTCAGGACTGTGTGGAGCTTGGCGTGGTGGATGTTTTGGTGCCTGAGCCTAAGGGTGGTGCCCATACTGACCCCGATGAGGCAGCGCGCCAGTTCAGGAGGATTCTGATAAGCGAGATGGTCCAGGTTCGCAGCGCCTCTATCGACGATCTGGTCAAAGCCCGCTATGAGAAGTTTCGTAGCATGGGACGCTACAGCTCTCGCATCAGTATCACCCTGTCGAAGGACATGGCTGAAATTCAAAGCTATCTCGCCGACAGGCTGATGGATCTCAGAGAGTATCTCCCTTCAAGGGCGGTGGATGTCCCTCTCAAGGAAGAGGATGATGAAAGTCAGCAGAAAAAAAGCTAGCTCTCCGCTGAGCTTCTCCCTTCCCTCGAAAATAGAATGTTTCCCACATGTTGTGTCATTCTGAGCCCCTTCACTTTCTGTCATTCTGACCCTGAACGAAGTGAAGGGGAAGAATCTCACGGCACTCAGGGCAGGCTCAGGCGAAGAATCTCAGCTTATCTGCTTGGAGAGATTCTTCGGTCGCTACACTCCCTCAGAATGACAACCTATTTCCAACCTGCTTCGCAGCCATCATTCGCTGGTGGGCACCCGCCCGTTACAGTTTATTTTGCTTTACCTCTCAGGCGCTTGAGGATAGCATCCCGATAGACCTTTGCCAGGCTCTTCCCATGCTGAGGCATCCGCTCACGCTTCTTCCGCCTGCGCTTCTCACGGCGCTCCTGCCTTGTCTCCTTATCCACTTTATCACCCTGGTTTGCCGTCGATGGTAGATATTATACGCCATACCTCTGTTTGAGATATGTACGCCAGCTTATGAGGGCGTCGGGTAGCTCTGGTTCTATGATTTTTAAGAACTCCTGCACTTTGAAGGTGTGAAAGGTTTCAGGGTTCTTTAGCAGGATGGGCCATGACGTTAGGGGATTACGCTCTCCGCCGAAAGGATGCGACATTCTCAGCAAGGCGTCATTGTCGGCGTGATAGATGACCCCGAACTCTACTCTGTCAAAACCAGACTTGGGCTCCGATTGGATGCAGTGCGCCAGAAGCTGATTGCGCATTAGCTGGTAGAAGTCATAGCGAAACGGGCAAAATCGTTCAGTGGTAAGAACTTCACGCCGGAAAGGGCTATCGCTGGATAAGATATACTCCCAGTAGCGGCGTTTCTTATCCTCGACGCGATAGCACTCTGTCTGAGGAGAGGCCACAACCTTGCTTGAGGAAAAACAACGCTCGGGTTTGGGATTCCCTTGCTTGTTGCATTCGCCGAAGTTTGGCTCCGTGAATTTGAACTCTAAGAGCAGCATATTCCTTCTCTTTGCTTTATCAAGCCAGGTGACGGCTACGTCGGAGCTTGTCCTGTTTTGCCCACGTCCACCAATTTCACTGAAGTAGTTTTTGTCTTCGGGGCCTATGTATTCGAAATCAATATCAACCACATTTTCCGCATCGCGGAAGAGACGGATGAGCCAAGGTTTAATGACATTGAGGTGCTGCTTCAATGGAAAGAAGATGTTGACACACATGATCTGGGAACTCAGCAGATTGTGCCTTTGCTCATGCCACGCTATCTCATTCTCACTAAAGTAGCGTTGAGCCTCTTTCCTGATGCCATCCCATAGATTAAGCGACCAGGAATCCTTGGGCAAAATGTGAGGGTACGGTTTGTTTCTCCAACAGCCCATTTGTTTGATCCCAAGAGCCTCTGTCTTATATACACTCTGCTTGTCTTCCATCCTCTCGCGAAAGTCTTGCACTGCGATAGTCATCAGCCCATATCCCTTCTCAATTCGATGATGCGGTCGCGGAGCAACGCCGCCTTCTCGAACTCGAGATTTTTTGCCGCCACCTTCATCTGCGATTCCAGGTCTTTGATCAAGCGCAGCATCTCATCTTTTGGAAGATTGGCAATAGTATAAGGGGTGCGAGTTTCCGCTACAACCCTCACTCGGTCGGTAATATCTTTAATCGCCTTCTTGATACCCTGGGGGGTGATACCATGCTTCTCATTATAGGCCGTCTGGATATTGCGCCGCCGCCAAACTTCCTCCGTGGCCGCTTTCATCGAGCGGGTGATGGTATCGGCATACATTATAACATGCCCATCTATATGGCGAGCGGCGCGTCCCATGGTCTGGATCAATGCGTCCCTCGACCTCAGAAAACCCTCCTTGTCGGCATCGAGGATTGCCACCAGGCTCACCTCGGGAAGGTCCAGCCCCTCCCGCAGCAGGTTGATCCCCACCACCACATCATAGACGCCAAGCCTCAGGTCACGAAGGATCTCCACCCGCTCCAGCGTATCGATCTCGGAGTGCAGATAGTGGGTCTTTATCCCCATCTCCTTGAGGTAATCGGCTAGCTGCTCCGCCATCCTCTTGGTCAGGGTGGTAACCAGGCAGCGCTCCCCCCGCTCAACGATCCCCCTTATTTGCTCCATGAGGTCGTCGATCTGCCCCTCGGTGGGCTTCATCTCCACTGAAGGCTCGAGCAGGCCGGTGGGCCTGATTAGTTGCTCCACTATCTGCTCGCTGTGCTCATACTCATAAGGACCGGGAGTCGCCGAGACATAGACCGCTTGAGTTATATGCTCCTCAAACTCGGGGAAGTTAAGCGGGCGGTTGTCCAGCGCTGAGGGCAGGCGAAAGCCGTACTCCACCAGCGTCTCCTTGCGCGAGCGGTCGCCGTGGTACATGCCCCGCACCTGGGGCAGGGTCATGTGCGATTCGTCGACGAAAACGAGGAAGTCATCGGGAAAGTAGTCGAGGAGAGTCCATGGCGGGCTCCCCGGTGCTCGCCGTGCCAGGTGCCGTGAGTAGTTCTCCACTGCGGTGCAGTAGCCCGCCTCACGGAGCATCTCGATATCGTAGTTGGTCCTCGCCTCAAGCCTGGCCGCCTCGAGCAGTTTCCCCTGCCCTTTGAGCTCGTTGAGCCTCTCCTCAAGCTCAACCTTTATATCCTCGATAGCCGCCATCAGCTTGTCTTGGGAGGTTACGAAGTGCTTTGCCGGGTAGATGTCTATGGAATCCCGCTCCGCCAGCAGCTCCCCGGTCAGCGGGTCCACCTCCATGATGCGCTCCACCTCGTCCCCCCAGAGCTCCACCCGCACCGCCACCTCCTCACAGGCAGGCTGAACCTCTAGGGTATCACCCCTGATGCGGAATCTGCCCCTGGTGAAATCGATGTCATTCCTTTCGTACTGCATATCGACTAGCTGGCGCGCAATCCTGTCCCTTTTTATTTTCTGGCCCTTAGCCAGGCTGACCACAAAGGCGTGATACTCCTCGGGCGAACCGAGGCCATAGATGCAGGAGACCGAGGCCACGATGACCACATCCCTCCTGGTGAAAAGCGCCCTTGTCGAGGCGTGGCGCAGCTTGTCGATCTCCTCGTTTATGTCTATCTCCTTCTCGATGTAGGTATCGGTCCGCGGGATATAGGCCTCCGGCTGGTAGTAGTCGTAGTAGCTGACGAAGTATTCAACGGCGTTGCCGGGGAAGAACTCCTTCAGCTCGGTGGCGAGCTGAGCAGCGAGGGTCTTATTGTGGGACATGACCAGCGTGGGGCGCTGAACCCGCTCGATGATGTTGGCCATGGTGAACGTCTTGCCGCTGCCGGTGACCCCCAAAAGCATCTGGTGCTTATAGCCGCGCTTCAGCCCCTCGACCAGCTTGTCCACCGCCTGGGGCTGGTCGCCGGTGGGGAGAAAGTCAGATACGATCTTAAAGCGTGGCATTTTTTCGAACTCGACGCGGCGCGACTTTTTTAGGGGTCGTAGGTTCGACTCTCAGAATGTCCAACCTTCATTTTGGATAAGATCGAGAATCGAAAAGTGCCTTACCCCATAGGAATAACACACATCAGGAATTTTAGGTTTGCCACTGATGCCGTCACCACCTGGTTTTTCTTCACTGACTACTATGCACTCATCGCCGAACAGTATCCGGTTTTTTGTCTCTAAAACGGCAAGTGCTATAACAAAAGGGTCAGCTTCTGGAGTTTCTTTCTGCGGGTCCACCAGTTTTGGAAACTTCGCTTCAATGTCAAATACTAGGGCTATTTGCTCTTCATCATTAAGATTTACGAACATTTGCTTGCGTTGCTTCACCCATTTGAGAACTTCATCGTCTTTCTTATCGAGTTCACCATATACTTCCTGAGGCGATATCACGCGGCTACTTTTTACTAGCGTGTCAAGTTTGTTCCATAGAGTAGGGAAAGTTCTAGGGGGATAGCGCTCTTTCAACCCTATCTAAGAGCTTGTGTCCACACAGTAAATGACACGCATTGGATCAGGTTTGCCCATTCCTTATTTACGGAGTAGGGCTTCCACCTCTCCCATATGTTTCAAGTTAATTGATAGATAATCGGCGAGGTCGCTGTGAGTGATAAGTTCTCGCTCCCTTGCTTCCAGAACGAGAGAGGCAAAAAGCTTACCATTTTCCAATACGCATCGCTTTGACGGACGTAATCCAAAGCCGGGTCTTTGAAGCCTCTCATGGGTTAGCAGTTCTTCAAGTTTGTCCATGTATCGTCGTCTGGAGATAAATTCACAAATGAGTAACCTGCGAAGCACCACTTGCTTGCTGACCTTAAACCGCCTAGCCATCTCATTTAAGCAAGAATCATCTATATCAGACTGGTGGGCGATTAGCCTTGCATTCTCATCCGTCTCTAGGGCATGGCGAGGAACTAAAAAAGCTCCAGCAAAATGATTGCAAAATCTTTCTATCTCCTGAATATCGGCATCATCATGATCATCATGAGAAGATTCATTCGGGATACATATGCCTGATACCCCCAGAAGAAGATGAGCGTATTCATGAAAAAGGGTAAATATCCTCGCAGCGATAGCGTCACTTATGCTCACCACGATAGTGGGCAGCATGTGGTCCAAGAGTGAAAACCCACGTGCTTCTTCAGGAGGTATCCTTGTCTGGTAAACCACAATGTTAAAACTTTCTAGAGCCTCCCTCCATTTATCAAAAGCTTTGTATGAACTCCCAAAGCTTGATTGATCATCAACAGTTAGTGCTATCCCCTCTCGCTCTCTCGATGCTGTTATCTCTGGATCATCACTAAGTGAGACGCCCCCGATATTGGCTATCTGCTCACCTTTAGCACCTTCCATTCCCATCAACTCTGTTGCTAGTGCTTGAACACGTCTGGCTCTTCTTATCGCGAGCCGTGCCTCCCTAGACAACGGACGCCGCTGCTTTCCAGGTAAAACTCGAAAATCAGTGGGCATAGGGGGTTCTTCCGGCGGCGCGGGGAGAAAAAATACAGCTAGAGGTCTCTTATAAAAAGTGGCGAGCTTTTCTAATGTGGTCAGAGTAGGCTTCTTGGTCCCCTGCACCCACTCCCATTCTTCAATCGTGCTAGTGCTGACATTGAGTCTTTTGGCAACATCGTCATACTCTAGGCCAGCACTTACTCTCGCCCATTTCATAACATCAGGATTAACGTTAACTTTTACAGACTTACGAGCCATCTACTCCTCCGTATATCCCATTATTATACACTAACCCCCTTCTACTCCCCCGTTCCCACCTCTTCGGCGATGCCGATGCGCTCCAACCCCTCGACCAGCTTCTCCACCGCCTGGGGCTGGTCCCCGGTAGGGTGAAAGTCTGACACGATCTTGAACGGTGGCATGGCTAATCGCCCTCCACAAGCCTCCGAAAGCAGGGGTCATCCCGAATAGTGCTGTCAGATCGGAGTGCAACCGTAGCTCTCCCTCCTTGTCTTTTTGCGACAGAATACAGGTCTTTAGGCACAAGTCTTTTCGATAACGTCGACTACCTTGACAGCACTTTGATAGTATCCTCTTATGGTAACAAAGCTTATCCCCACGTCCACACCATGCGCAATCTGATTTCTATTGGCAACAATGCTATCAACCGCAGCTTTAAGTTCACCTTCGGTGGCATTCTCCAGATGATCCCTCCACTCCTTGCTAAACATACCTGATAAAGTCAGAATATCTTCCATTTTCGGATTTGTGAATCTCTTTAACTTACGGGTGACATAATTTGCTACGTATGGTGTTGCTTTTTCCCTGGCATATTGACTGTAAATTGCTTGCACAGAAGTCTCAAGAAACCCTGAGACAAGAATGCATAAATACCTTGCCCAATGTGATTGAAGCTCGATTTCGCCAGAGAAGTCCGAGTCCTTGCTAAAAAGCTTGTCGAGACGCTCAAATAGGTTGTCAAGCCGCTGTTTATAGCGTACAGCTTCAAGGTTTCTCATTTTATGTCAGCGAACGCGTCAGTGGCTAGTGCAATCCTACTAGCCACATTATCTTCATCAGAGGTGTGAGTTGTAGTAGCTGCTGTGAATCGCTCGTCTTTCAAAAGGTCTGCATATCGCTTCTGCAATTCTTCAAAGTCATGAATGTCACCCCGCGCCAACCTGCGTGTGATACCTACCATCGTTGCATCATAGATAGCAGCAATAAGTGTCGCTTTTGGACGAAATGCTGTGCTACCAATATGTTTGCTAATTGTTTCAACTGACCCAATGAAAACCTTGCTAATTTGGTCAGCAGATTGCCGTTGGAGATGTCTATTGCTGGACATATATGTATTAAGAAACTCCTTCAGCGGCTTCGTATACTCGTCACCCTTAAAGTAGAGGGCAAGGAATCTAAGAATCAGTTCTCGGTCTCTCATGCGGCTGCTTATTGGACCGAATAAGCCACGCCAAGACTCGTTCTCGTTCAATCGTTCAATTAAATCATTGAATTCACCTTGGTACATAGCCGTACGGATTTCTTGAGGCTGTAGCAGAGCACCACCAGTATTCAGCCTTTCAAAGATGTGAAAAACGCTGCTGTTATCTTCGGAAGGCTCATCTTGCTTGACAATCGTAGCGTGAATAATTGAGTCGTCCAATCTGCGCCGGTCTTCTTCAGATAGCGATTTGGAGGTAACTCCCTCATATTTTGACTCAACACCTTTTAGAGCAAACTCACGACCAGTGGTATGGAATATACCACCATAGAAGTATTGAAGCGTAAGCAGTCTCTGCTGCCCGTCAATAACGAGTAGCTTCTGCGTTTCCTCATCCTTTGATAGGAATATGCCAGGAACTGGTAGGCCAAGTAGAAGTGACTCAATGAAACGTGAAGCTTTTTTTAGGTCCCATACAAATCCGCGTTGAAAAGGTGGGACAAAAATGCTTCCATCTCTGATGCGCTTGACAAGACCATCAACAGGGTAGTCAGCCCCATAACTCGTTATTGAGTACTTGATAGGGAATGACTCCTCCTCTGATTTTTCGCGCAAGCCTTCCCTGATTTTATCGTCTTGATTCTGTTTCATATTCTACTCCCACAATACGTATTTTACTTAAATAAGTAACTGAAAGACTAGTACCAAATTAAGTTTAGCATTCATCGTAGGAGACCAATTTTATAATGATTGAAGTTTGATAGCAAGAGTTCATCGTTATCTGTCGTTGCTTCCTCGCAGTACTTCAATCTCCCGTGTCCACCTCTTCGGCGAGGCCGATGCGCACCACGGTCAGCGGGGCACAATTTACCCATCCCACCGGGAACCCCCTCGACCAGCTTATCCACCGCCTGGGGCTGGTCCCCGGTAGGGTGAAAGTCTGACACGATGTTAAATGGTGGCATTTTTTCGAACTCGACGCGGTGCTACTTTTCAACCTCGCGCTACGATTTCTAGTTACTCTTCCTCTTCGTTGAAGAGGGCGGCGAACTTGGGGAACCGCTCGATTAGGTCTTCAGGCGTATGAACATCCTAAGAGCCCCGATGTACCTGAATAGGCTCCCAGCTTGCGCTGTGTGGAGAGCGCCAGAATGTCATGAACTCAGCAAAGTAGCCAAAGTTTGGGTGGTTGACGTCTAAGGCAACTATGTCGAATGTTCCTACTCGCGCTCTTGTGCCTCGAAACCCGTAGCCATCTTCGCAGAACTCCATGCTCTTTGCCTCAATTTCAGCACACATTATCTCCTCCTCTCAACAATTCCAAACTGCTCACGATGGTCGTAATGTTCCACCGCCAGATTGTAGAGTTCCTCCAATTCCTTGTAATATTGGAATGAGAATCTATCTTTAAAATCCCTGAACGGTGTTTGATTAACGTAGCGGTCAAACAGGTCTCTCTCTTTGGCGCTAGGAGCGATGATAAAGAATCTCACCAGGTATCTTCGTGGGATTTTTAAGAGCCTGTCCAAGCCACTTTTTACTCCCGTTGTCTCTTCCACCTCGAAGGCATATGTTGGGAATAAACCATCATCGTCCTCATCAAACCATAAAGCATCTATTTCCCTGATTTTCGGAAGGTTTCGGCTTCCCGAAAAGATATTAGTGCAATCGCTAACAGTTATAAAATCGCTCAATGGCCTGCCTTGAAATCTCCGAATCGTTTGATCACGTGGCGGGGCATAGGTTTCATAGCCGTAGATTTTGCCCAATGTTACCAACATTCCCTGAGCAATTCCATGGTCAACTTCTGGCTCTGCTGTAAAAGCTTGTGATTCGATTTTTACTGGTATTTCTTCCACAAGCTTATAAATGCCTGACCTTTCAGGTGGCACTGGCTCGAATATTTTGTATTGTCTTACTACTCGTCTTATCGTGTCCCGCCATGTAGGGTTGGTCTTAGTCTTAGGATGCCCTTCGACTTTCTTATTGATTTCAGACAAATGTGCCTGCCCACCCAGTTCTAATAAGGCACCCCTGACCACATCCTTCCAACTTAATCTTTGCTCAGCCATTCCCTACACTCTCCTACTCTCCCCCCGTCTCGACCTCTTCAGCCAGGCCGATGCGCTCCACCGACACCAGAACACGAGATTCACTCAAAGAACTCCAGATTGACATACTCTCGTGCCTTCTGAATTAGCAGGGCGACTTCGGCGTCGGTGGGCTCTTTTATGTCTCCGCTGGGCGGTTGGATGCAATTCTGGCGTGTAGTGTCCAACTGTTTGAATAGTGCCAGTTCAGTATGCTCAAGCAAATTCACCTGTCCCAGTTTGCCTGCCATTTCCACTATGCCATCTTCATCGGTGTAGTCAATTGTTTCTTGCTCCGAGGAGCACCTGATGTTGTATTCATCGGCGACTAATTTTAGATATTTTTCAAGGGCGACGGCGGCAATGATACCGGCAGCCCTTATTATAGCACCACTGGTTGTATCTTTGACCTCGAGTAGCCGCTCAGCACGGTCAAGGTCGGCGCTAATCATGTCAGCCTCGATAAGCTTTTGCAGGCGCAATGCCCTGGTCCTGACCACGTCGGGGACTGACAGCAACAGATCGTTTTGGCGGTTAAAGCTCTCTGTCAAACGTCTGTGTTGTTGAATCCTATATTGCTCGCCAAAACGTTTTCCCGCCTGATGAGGCATAGTGTTGTTGCACTCCAGAATGTTCTTGATATATGGGTAAGGAGCGGCGAAATCGTCCCAGCGGTGGGGCAGGTATTGATAGATTAGCGCTGAGCTGGCATTAAACCATATCTCGTAGCGGCTGACGATAGAACGCTGCTGTTCGTGTTGCTCTCGGGTAGGGCTCCAGGCCCAGTCATCGTAGAACTCGGGGCGCTTCTCACTGTCAAACTGTTCAAGAGCCGAATCCAGAACACTTTTCGGGCGCAAAGAGCGAATTTTGCGTACCTGCGCAAAGCTGACGAAGCCCCAGAATGCCTCCCCGATGTCGCGCGCTTCATCTATCAGGACTTGAATCCGGTCTTGCAGTAGAGTGAGTTGTGACATCAGCACTCCTCGGTATCCAGCTCTTCGGCAATGCCGATGCGCTCTACCGATAGCGGGACATAGTTGACCCGACCCGATTCGATAAGGTCGCGCAGCTTCCTTTCGTCCTCACTGAGGCGGAACCTGCCTGTCTTGACCTCGATGAAGTCCACCCCCTCGCCATACTTGATCCCGACGAAGTCGATGGGTTCGCCCAGATAGAAAAGACGGTCGTAGTGGGTCAGCTCGAAGGTTGCCATAAGCTCGTTCAGCTTCCCCGTACGCTTGCTCAGGCTCCCGGTTATCGACTGTACCACGTCACGGGGCATGCCCTTGAGGATTTCCTGTATCTCTCTTATCGATGTCTGGGAGGCCAGCGCATAAAGAAGCTTCTGCTCCAGCACCTTTATGTCGGGAATCTCGACCTTTCTCGGCCTGAGAGAGAGCGCAACAATGACCGCAAGCAGTGCCAGGACAACTATAGCGAAAACCACATAGACAAAGGTCTCCATAATACCGCCTCTACTTCGAAAATAGATTTATTCCGTTCGTGCTGAGTCCCATCGAAGGGCCTGTCCTGTCTAATGGGGTAGGTTGGAGCATCCGCTCCAACCATGCCTAGAGCACCCCGATGAATCGGGGTAGGCTACCCATCACAATCTGATAATAGACTTACCTCATTCATCAGTTTTTTAAATGACGTTCATGGTTCGACAAGCTCACCATAAATGGTTCGACAAGCCTGTCCTGTCCTTCTGCGGAAGGATAACGAAGGGCTCACCACGAGCGGCATTTGGCAATGCCTATTCTCATGATTCATTGGTGGGCGACCGATCATAAGTGTTTAGTCTTGTCCCCAGACCTTGACCCTCCCCTCCGCCAGCGTATAGCACGGACCGGCATCCGCTCTTTTCGCCCTGTGCCAGGGTGTCCTTTCCCACGCCCGCAGTATCCGCCGATTGGTAACTGGCAGAATCCCAAGGGCAACTGTCTTCTCAGCAATCTTACCCATGAATCCGGGCAGTGCATAGCACCGAGAATAAAGTCGAACCAAGAACTCGAAGAGCCTTCTAAATGCTCTCACCTCCTCCGCAGATATGCTCTTTTGCTCAAGGACGGTATCCTCAAAGAAGGAATCGGTGTGTTTATCAGTCAACAGGCCTTCCTTCTTACATATCTCGAACAGTTTTGTCCCGCGATAGGGATAGAAGATGGAAACATGTATCACCTTCGGCTTCACCCTGGCATTGAGCTTGACGGTGTCCAGAATCTGAGCCCTGGTTTCAAAGGGTAGCCCCACCATGTTATAGCTCAGTGTCTTGATCCCCACCTCATCGCAAAAGGAAAAGGCATCGGTGATGCGCCGGGTGCTGACATGGCGGTCGAGAATCTTGCGCCGCATGTACTCATTGCCGCTCTCCAGCCCGAAACGCATGAGGGAGCACCCTGCCGACTTCGCCATGCGGGCAATATCGCGGCTCATCAGGTTGGGCTGGCAATTCATCTCGAATGGCAGCTTTATCCGCTTGCTATACTCCCTGATGAAGTCCTCAAACCACTTCTTGTTCAGCGGCAAAAGGTCGTCGTGAAAAACATTATATTCGACCTGGGGGAAGTTCTTTGTTACTATCTCCACCTCTTCGATGAGGTTCTCCACGCTTCGCAACCTGATATATCCATTGCCGCCGTACAATTGCTTTACGGCGTGATTGCAACAGTAGTTACAGTTATAGGGGCAACCCCGAGAGGCCATGTAGACGCTCCGCCTCATGAAACCCACATCAAAGCTTTTTTCATAAGGGAAGACCTCTCGGTCAGGAAAGGGCAAGGTATCCAGGTCATCGACAAGCGGTCTCAGCGGATTTTGGTGAACTTTGCCGTCCTTCTTGACCCACAGGTTAGCGATGCCCGCAATGTCTTTTCCAGCGCCGAGATTATCACAGAACTCCAGAATGGCACCCTCCCCCTCGCCGAGGCAGACCACGTCGATGTCATCCAGGGCGATGACCTCCTCAGGGTTCAAGGTGGGATGTATACCACCGCAGATGGTGAGCGCCTTGGAGTGGCTCTTGGTCAGCCTAGCCAGGGGAGCGAGATGGGGGAAGGTGTTGGTCACTGTGGAGAACGCCACCACATCGGGGCGATTTCTTCTCAGGAAATCAACATATTCTCCCTCACCTACATCTCCCATGACGTGGAAGAATCGGCATTCATGTCCTCCACGCTTCAAATAGGCGATGAGTGAGCCGATGCCAACATGGAATGGGCCCATAACCCGGTAGCTGGGATCGATATAGGCGAAGGCGACCCTCATTTAACTCCCGTCAAATCTTTTGCCCGTGTAGGATAAACTCAAAGGAAAAGCGGTCAAACAGCCAGGGCATGGTCCTCCCCAGGCGTTCCCATAAACGGGCGATGGATGAGGGGGTTCCGGCAGGGGCATGGGTAAGGGCTGTGACCTGGAACTGGGATATGCCATCTTTAGCCAGAATGCTCATCACCTGGCGTGCTGAAATGGCATGTTCATAGGGTGAGGGGTATGCCAGTCCTGACGGCAGAAGGAATCTAGGGAGGCGAATCTGGAAGATGGCGTGCTTGTTGGGCTCAGCGATAATGATATGGCCCCCCAGTTTGACCACCCTGGCCATCGCCATAAGGGGCTCATCTATGGGATGGGAGTGATGAACCGAGCCCTTGGAGAACACCACATCGAAGGCCTCGGCACGGAAGGGGAGGCGGCGGGCATCGCCACAGACACAGTTCCTCGCCCCTGCCTCCGCCAGGTCCTCAAGAGGCCCGCTGGCAACATCCAGATTGACCATGAAGGCGCCATCAACTTCTAAGGACAGCGATACCAAGCGGTCATTACCGCTACCTACATAAAGCAGGCTCTTCCCTTCGACTCCGCCAGCCCTCTGTTCGATAAACTGGCACAGGTCTCTGGCCCCTTTTTCGGCGTATGATTCAAAAATCTGTGCCGCCCTGGGCTCCTGATACATTACCCGTTTAGCCCAGATGTAGAGCTGGTGCTCCCACATAAAGCGGTCGGTCTCCGGGTCGCTGGGGTCCACCGGATCCCTTTTTTGTAGCATCAAGGCCTCAAGCCTCTTCAGATAGGCATCTTTTTGCGCAAGGGTGGCGGCGAGGTAGGCCGGCAGCATCTGAGGTATACCGTTCTTGATGGGGTAGTGAGCGGCACAGGATGGGCAGACTAGAGCACCCTCAGGGAGAAGCGCCAAATCTTCTGAGCCACACTCGGGACAGGCCAAAAAGTCAAGCAGACTTTTATTCAAGTTTTCACCCTTTCTTAGCTAATACAGATTCAATCTATGCCATTTAAGCCTGTGTGCGATACTGGTCTAAGGCTTCATCGGGGAAATCGGCGTTGGTAAACACCCGCTGCACATCATCGAGCTCCTCTAGCTTATCCAGCAACCTCAGGGTATGGAGCGCCGTCTTTTGGTCAAGCATCATCGTATTGGCGGGCACCATCGATACCTCAGCGGAAACCACTGTCAGGTTCTTCTCCTCTAGTGCCTTTCTTAAATTCTCCAGGTCTCCAGGAGAAGTATAGATCTCCAACAAGCTATCGACAACCTTGACATCTTCGGCGCCAGCATCGATTGCAAATAGGGCAAGTTCTTCAGCGTCCGCCGCCTCGACAGTGATCATGCCTTTGGGCTCGAAAATCCAGGCGACACAGCCGCTTTCACCCAGGCTACCACCGCCCCGCGAGAACACATTACGGATCTCCGATACGGTGCGATTGCGGTTATCAGTGAGCGCCACGAGTAGTATCGCCACACCACCGGGGCCATAGCCTTCAAAATTGGCCTCAATAAGATTCGCTCCCTCTGTTCCTCCAGCACCTCGCTTGATGGCTCGCTCGACGCTCTCCATAGGCATATTGTTATCACGGGCCTTCTGCATTGCCAGGCGAAGACGCGGGTTCATATCGGGGTTGTCACCGCCCTCGCGAACGGCAAGCGCCAATTCCCTGCTTAGCTTGGTGAAAAGCTGCCCTCGCTTGGCGTCCGCTGCTCCTTTCTGGCGCTTAATCTGGGACCATTTGGAATGACCTGACACTTCCTTCCTCCGGCTCGATCTTTGAGCAAATTCTACCACCTTGTTCGATCAAGGTCAAAAGTGTCAACTACCACGGGGTGTCTTCCCCCTTTGCGGGGGTCTAAGAACGTCCCAGTTCCACTTGTCATTTAGAGGATCGTCAGCGACGAAGAAATCCAGGATAGAAGGTATGGAGGCTGTCCTAAAAAGTAAGCAAAACAGGTTAGCCTACCCCGATTTTCAGAAAGTTGCAGCCATCGTAACCGCCGAGGATGAAAATAGAGGTGCATCGGTTGGTGATGCTGCCCCAAACTGTATTTTCGTGGCAATGACACTGCGAAGCGCAGGTGTTATAAGGACCTGGGCGGGGCTGGGGGTGTCCCCCAGGAGTATGTCCCAGGGCAGGTGGGTGGGGAAAAAGTGGTTAACCATCCAATCTACAAGACGAGTACGCACCCTTGACGCAAAGTCGGTTGAGGGGTATATTCGCCTAGATGAACTTTTTAGAGAAGCTGCTAGCCGCCGCCCGCACCAACGAGAGCCTTCTTTGCATCGGGCTGGATCCTGACCCAGAGCTGATGCCTGGTGTGAGCGTGATTGAGTTCAACAAGCGCATCATAGACGCCACCAGCGATCTGGTGTGTGCTTACAAACCCAATCTTGCCTTTTACGAAGCTATGGGAATTGAGGGGCTTAAGGCGCTGGAGAAGACGGTGGCTTACATTCCGAAGACGGTCCCGATCATCGGTGATGCCAAACGGGGCGATATCGGTAACACCGCTCGCGCATATGCTAAAGCGCTCTTTGAAACCTTCGGCTTCGATGCCGCTACCGTGAACCCATATCTAGGCTACGACTCTATCCAGCCCTTCATCGAGTACAAGGAAAAGGGAGTTTTCATTCTCTGCCGCACATCCAATGTTGGGTCAGCCCACTTCCAAGCCCTGCAATTGTCTGAGCCTTCAATCCCCCTCTTTGAAATGGTTGCCCAGCGGGCGAAAGAGTGGAACATTTATGGTAATGTTGGTTTGGTTGTCGGTGCCACCTATCCAGAGGAACTCATGCGGGTGCGCCACCTCTGTCCTGATATGCCCCTGTTGATTCCGGGCATCGGGGCGCAAAAGGGCGACCTCGCCGGTGCTATTCGTTATGGGGTTGATGAGAAGGGTGAAAGAGCGATCATTAGCTCCTCCAGGCAGATAATCTACGCCTCTAAGGGGGAGGATTTCGCCGCGGTCGCGAGAGAAGAGGCGCTAAAACTACGCGGCCAGATCAACCTTTACTTGGGAGGATGTCCAAAAAGTTAGCCAAATAGGGTAGCCTACCCCGATTATATCGGGGTGCTCTAGGTGTGGTAGGAGCCCTTCAGCGGAAGGGCTCCTACTTACCCATGGGGTCTAGATAGGAAAATTGGAGTCTCTTTAGGCTATGGAGATAAAGGTGGGCGATGTAGTACAGCTTAAGAAGAAGCATCCCTGCGGCAGTGACCAATGGCAGGTGATCAGGGTGGGAATTGACATTGGAATCAGGTGCCAGAAGTGTAACCGACGCGTCTTTCTAGACAGGGCGATCTTTGAGCGAAGGGTGAAGACTATACTCACCACCGAAGGCATGAGTAGTTGTTGACATTAAGAGCAATGTAAGGTAAAATTTTGGAAAGGGAGGGCGTCATGATTGAGATGGCCATCGACAGCATCCGAATGAGTATGATGAACTACCAGCGGGTGGTCATACTAAAGGAGAAGGACGCGGAACGTTACCTCCCTATCTGGATTGGCCCGGCAGAGGCGGATTCTATAGCAGTGAAACTGCAGGATGTGGCGGTGCCTCGCCCCCTGACTCATGACTTGCTAGGTTCGGTAATCGATGCCTTGGGTGCCGCGGTCACCTCAATCGTAGTTTCTGATCTCAAAAATGATACCTTCTACGCCAAGATTATTCTCACAGTTGACGGCGAGTCTATGGAGATCGATTCCCGCCCCAGCGATGCCATTGCCCTTGCGGTGAGAGCCGAGGTGCCTATATACGCCGATGAGTCAGTACTCGACAAAGCGGGGATATTTCTTGATAAGGATAGTGGCAAGCCTCTACCGGCAAGCGGTGAAAAGGGAAAGGTCAGTCAGGAGGAGTTGGACAGGCTTGGTCCGTTTACAGACTTTATCGAAACTCTTAACCTGGATGATTTGGAGAAGGGGAGCTCATAGCCAAGGTGCCGTGGGTGTATAGCAATGGATGAAAGACTCATCAAAAGACTAGTCTCCACAATAAAATGTAGCATCTGCGGTCACTGCTACGAAGGAAACAACGTGAAGGTTCTTGGTCACGATGATGACGTGTGGTTTGTTAGCGCGTATTGTCGCACCTGCGGCAGTCATAGCTTAGTTGCTGCGGTGATCAAGGAAGGTCCACTCCCCGACTTCATTACCGACCTCACTGACGATGAATTTGACAGGTTTAGTGAAGCTGAAGAGATAACTGCCGATGACGTACTTGACATCCATAGTTTTCTAAAAGAGTTCGATGGTGATTTCCCTTCACTTTTCTCTGAGGAGTAGAATCAGCATTTGAAGTGCCAGAGCGCGTTAACATTTAGGGAAAAACCCCCAGCATGCAAGGGATGTTTTCTTCTATGTCCAGAGAGGGCGCAATGTTTCCATAAATATCCGACAGTCCATGTAAAATATGGGCATGACGAATGAAACCTTGATAGTTCTATGCTGGGAGCTCTATGAACAGGGAATGCCAAAAATCCGGATAGCCAGAAGAGTGGGGAAGCATCGTG
>JAUWRG010000066.1 GCA_030610655.1 Dehalococcoidia bacterium | reverse complement strand
GTTAAAGCTACCGAACCCGTTATCGTTGCCGCCGGTACAAGCACTGAAGTAGAGGGTGACAGACCGGCCGGTGTATTCAGACTGCTCGAAGCCAGGCATCCGCTGCTGGCAAATAAGGCGGTGCCGCTGTCGGTCGAGATTGGCCGGGACTTCTCTACTCTGGTCATTACAGGACCCAATACGGGTGGTAAGACGGTCGCCCTCAAGACCATAGGACTTCTCAGCTTGATGGCGCAGGCCGGCCTGCCCATCCCCGCCCTGCCGGAAAGCCATATCCCCCTCTTTGACGGCGTATTTGCCGACATCGGTGATGAGCAGAGTATCGAACAAACCCTTTCTACCTTCAGCTGGCACGTAGGTAACATTGTGCGTATCATCAACAGCTCCACGGCAAAGAGCCTGGTGCTTCTCGACGAACTGGGCACCAACACCGACCCAGGCGAAGGCTCGGCTCTCGCCCGTTCTATTCTGCTCCATTTCTCATCGCAGCGAACGATGACCGTGGCTACCACTCACTACACCGAATTGAAGGCGCTGGCTCACACCGCTGACAGCATGCAAAATGCTGCTCTTGATATTGATCCCGTTACGATGACGCCCACCTATCACCTGACCGTGGGTATTCCGGGCGGCAGCAACGCTCTGGCTACAGCGGCTCGCCTGGGATTGCCTGCGCAGATTGTCACCGGCGCCAGAGACATGCTTTACAAAGGCACCCAGGACCTCGAAGGCCTGCTTACCCATCTGACGACCGAGCAGACGAATGTTGAGTCGCTTCGCCGCAGCCTGGAGAAGGAAAGGGATGAGGCACAGCACAGGAACACTGAATTGGGAAGCAGGCTCCGCCAGTTAGAAGAAGAGAAGCGAAAGATCATCCAGGAGACACGTGACCGGGTCGTTCGCGAGGCCGCTGAACTACAGAGGGAACTCCGAGAGGCGGCATCAGAGTTACGCAAGGAAAAATCCAGGGAGAGAATCGACCGGGCAAAAAAGGCGCTGGCAGAAGTGCAGGAACAACTGAATGCCGAAGTGTGGCGGGCAAGGGCAACATCAGGAACAGGTGAAGAGGAAGCCGGGGCGGGCTCAATCGCCGCTGGTGATACTGTCTGGCTAAAAGAAACAAGGTCGCAAGCAACAGTGCTTTCAGTGTCTGAGGAACGCGGGCTCATCGAAGTCCAGGTCGGGAGGGCGAAGATAACCCTCAGCCTGGACAGCGTGGAAAAGAGGATACCCACAACCGGCGCCGTAGAGCCGAAAGGCGGCCTGATAACGAGAAGGTTGAGGAAGCGGACAGTCTCCTTCGAGCTTGACCTGCGGGGGAAGAGGGCAGACGAGGTTGAGCTGGCGCTTGAGGACTACCTTAACGAGGCGTCTCTGGCCAGCTTGAGCCAGGTACGCATCATTCACGGGATCGGCACAGGCACCGTGCGCCAGATTGTCAGGGAAATTCTCGCCTCTCACCCGCTGGTCATGTCCTTTCGAGCCGGCGAGCAGGGCGAGGGCGGCGACGGCGTTACCGTAGTCAGCATGTAGCTGCATTATTTCGTTAAACAGGCTGGTTAATATTATGCTCATATCAAGGAGATTCCACCTGGGCAGGTCGAAGATGCTCGGCTTTCTCGACGAGCTAGCCACGATGGAAGGCCGAGCAGTATCGTTATACCTGCCACGGGGGACGCCGCTTGCCAGGGTTGACGATTTGCTGGACAAGCTGGTTGCCACGACTAACCTCCCGCCAGGCATGGATGAGGTTATTGCCGGCTCAGAAACGGGGGCGGTGCTTTTCTGGGGTCTACCGAAAAATTACCTGGTTCTGCCACCGTTCCCGATTGAGGAAGAATATGTCAACGAGGGCTATGATATCGGGCCGTTGCGTTCCCTTCTCAGTCATGACTTCCTTATCGCCCTGGTACTGGTCCGACTGGGAGCATACAGTATTGGCATCTGTCAGGGCACAAAGCTTATAGATAGCAAGACGGGAACGGGCCTGGTGCACGCCCGCCACAAAAAGGGCGGCTCCTCGCAGGCGCGGTTTGCCCGGCACCGGGAAAAGCAGATAGAGTACTTTCTGGGCCGGGTTTGCGGTCATGTGCGGGAACATGTTGAGCCCCATGCCCGGTCACTCGACTATCTGGTCTACGGAGGAGCAAGAACTACAATACTTTCGCTACGAAAGCGGTGCCCGTTCCTGCACCAGTTCGAAAACCGCACCCTGCGGATGCTGCTGGACATACCTGAGCCGCGTAAGGCGGTGCTGGAAAAAGCCCTGGGCAGTGTCTGGTCAACCGACGTTATTGAGATGTTCTGCTACGCAGAATCTCAGTCCTAGCTTTTTCCTATCCGGAACATCTTGGTTCCACACACGGGACATACTCCTTGAGTTGCCGGTTTGCCGTTCTTCATGGTCAGGGCTCTAGGGTTCTTCATTTCCCGGCTTGCGCGACACTTCACACAATATGCTTTCATCTCGACACCTCCTATTCTTTGCTACCAACGATAAGCCATTCGTTAGAAGATGTAATAGGCGCAGTTCCCCCATTTAGAGGTCACATTCAGATGTATTGGATGTATATCAATAGGCACCTCATTCCTATCGTATGAGTGCTCTATCGGGACAAAAGACTAGAAGAGATCGGCACAGAATGGGCGATACAAGGTGCGCATTGCCTTATCCCAGATGGGGAGAGCATCAGGGTCAAGCACATCAAGGCGTTGCATGCGAACGGCTTCGGTGGCATTGATCTGGCCAAAGACAAGCATAGACAAAGTACTGATTGGTATCACCAGTTGCGGCTTCTCCTTGGTGCTCTTGATGGAGGCTTCACTAATAGAAGTCTCCAGTTTCCACCGGCCATTGTTCCAAGGACATAGATCATCAACGACCTCAAAGATAAGAGTGGCCTCTTCCGGGTAAGGTCGTTTTGGTAATGCCCTCTCGATATCAATAATCCGTCCCAGCAGTCCATCAACTGAAGTAGTATGTAACATCCGTGGTTCAAGTAACAGGTGCGGCAGCGGGTCGTCAGAAGGAACCCTATCCCAAACAATCTCGCCTACCAGATCCATTTGAGCATAATAGTTCCAAATTGCCTGATAGGCTGAGGCTGAAAGCCAGACAACATCGCGGATGGTAAGCCGCTGTCCCGGTACCGGCCCGGTAGTTGGAGCCTCCAAGGCATATACCGTATAGCCGAGTGGTTCGCCGGCCTCCTCGTAAACTACCTTAACTACCAGACCCCCAGCGGGGGGATGTGCCAGTACTCCCGCCTCCCACATTGCACGGGCACGATGAGAGTATCCTATTCTATTTACCCGGAAACGTCGGTAGAGGTCTACCAGCAACCCGAACTCGTCATCACTACTTCCCAATTCGCGAAACTTACCCGGAACCTGAACAGGAAGCGCGAATTGCAGAAAACGAGGCTCCACGCGGTAAGAGTTTCGTGTAGAGACTACGGCGTAGCCATAGCGCTGATAGATGGCTGCCATGGAAGCATAAAGAATAGCGATTGACCGCTCCCCCTGCTCATGGAGTAATCCAAAGTGTCTGGTAGTTATTTTGCGGAGGTAGCCACGGCGCCGATAAATAGGCAGTGTGCCAACAAAAGTAACCCCAGCAACAGGAATGCCTTCACCGTTGAAACGCATGGTCAACGGCCATGCAGCATAGGCAGTCGCTAATCTTCCATCCTCAAAAGCGCAGAGCGTCCATTCAGGATTAATTCCCTGTAGTTGCCCTTGGGGTAACACTAGAGCGGTGCTGGCGACTCGATAAAACTCCTCCATTTCCTCCGGCCTGGCTGGCCGTATTTCTACTACCATGACACTCCTTTCCTCTTATCTGAATTGTTCGGACCAATGATACAAGAAAATGGAGACGACAGGCAAGAGAGATAAGAGAGGCATGAGAGAAGCCCGCCGGGATCTTGTGGACAACAAAGTGACTCGATGGAATCATGCTGGTTGAACAATCCTGACTTTTGTGCAATTTGCCGAGTTGCACGGAAACTCATCTTGTTTGCCGATCATCTCTGAGGAAGTATATTTACATTCAGGCAAGGGCAATATTGCACCTTCCGGCTAGATTTTTTAAGAACTAGGCTGTTACAATAGGACTCTGAACTGATGCTTGAGGAGGGACTATGCCGAATCTACGGTCATTCTTTTCAAATATGTCGGTGAAGATGCCGCTTCATAAGAAGCTCTATCTTGTTCTACGCAATTGGGGAATAAAGATAGTTAAGAGACAGGACTGTTGCGGGCATCCAGGTGAACCCGGCTGCTGCGAGTGAGCCAGGCGATCTTCTCGTGAAGAGGTTATTACTGCTCCTCGCATATTTCCATCAATTATGAGGCTAACACCAGGGGCTACCCATTATTGGTTGTGGATTGGAAACCTGCACGGCTTGGCAGTTTTTAAAGATGTAAAGACTCATCATCCGAGATACCCTACCAACTCGCGGCTGTGACTTGGATGGCGCAGCTTCGTCAGTGCTTCTTTTTCAATCTGGCGTATTCGCTCCTTGGTGAGACCTAACTCTGTGCCAACCTCCGATAGAGTTCGACTATGTTCATCACCCAGCCCAAACCTTAACTCAATGACGCGTTGCTCTCGGGGTGTTAGAGCCTTTAGTGTTCTACCCAGTTCTTCCCTGAGTAGGCTTGCAGTGGCCTCCTCTTCGGGCTGCAGAATCGCCTGATCTGCGATGAAATCACCAAGTTGGCTTCCCTCGTCCCCTACAGGTGTGTCAAGGGAAACAGGCACACCGGAATTTAAATTAAGCAGCGATTCTATTCTTTCGGACGGCAGTCCCATCTCAGAGGCCAGTTCTTTCTCAGTGGGCTGGCGGCCAAGCTTCTGGGCTAAGTTATTCCTTAGCCGTGCTAGCTTCGTCAGATCGTCAATCAAGTGGCTAGGCAGGCGCACCATGCGTGACTGGTCATTAACTGCCCTGTTGATTGCCTGCCAGATCCAGGGAACAGCGTAGGTACTGAACCTATAGCCTCTGCGATGGTCAAATTTCTGCACTGCCTGCATTAACCCGATATTGCCTTCCTGGATAAGGTCAGGTAGTGGCAAGCCCCAACTAATATGGCCCTTGGCCACGCTTACCACCAGGCGCAAATTGGCTTGAATCATGTAATTGGTTGCCTGGCGTGTCCTTTCTCTTATTTGCTCAAAGTGCTTGACGATTTCCAGGCGATGCGCTTCTAGTTCGTCATGCAATTCTGGCGACTGCAGCGCCTCTCCAAATTCGGCCATGGAACTTTTCTGGCCTATCCCTGCTATGATATGCCAGGGTATCAGCCGACTGTCCAGCGACAATTGAATCACGTCATCCTCGATTCTAGTCTGGCTTGTCCCGGTGATTTGAGCTATCTCGCTGGGTAAATGCTGATCGATCTTGTTATCGATTGCCCGACGTAGGTCTGGGTGCGATACCTTCTCTACTATACTTCCGTGAGAAGGAAGTCCAAGATACTTATAAATAGTTTCAAAAAGCAAACGCTCTCGACCGAAGCGCTCCACCAATGCTAGCAATAGGTCGATTGCTGAAGGCTCAGTACCGTGTTCGGCAATCCACTTTTCCTCAAGTCGGACAAGATACTTTCCTTCCTCTATCTGGCTACCCAGCATTTTTTCCTCTTTGGCATTGAGGAGGGGAGTTTGCCCCACTTCATCAAGGTACAAGTTCAACGAATCCTCGCCAGGTCCAAACTCTCTCCTCTGAGGAGTAATGTCAAGCTCTGAAGATTCCTCTTCCTGGCCAATCTCCTCATCAGTCAAATGTAATTCCTCGTCCCCGGAAGACACTTGTTCTCTATCTTTAACGTTTTCTAAAACCGTTATCATCTTCAACCTCCTTTGTACTCTTCGTTCGGCGCACTGCAGCTTTCAAACACGAGTATTATATGTACAGAGGCAATCCTTGTATGCGACTTTTATCTCATACAGACACGGCAACGGGACAAGTAAATATGGGATACTAGAAGATTAGCCAGGAAAGCGGGTGAAAATATTGTATAAAAGGTGTTGGTTGGTCTCTAGGGCTCTTGGATAATTATCTCAAAGGGGCAAGTTATGGCCCCAGTGAGACAAACGGCTTCGCAGTCTGTACACCAGTCGCACTCCACTGTTTCAATAATGATAATAATATGGTTAACTATCGCCAGAGCATTGAAGTGGCACACGCCAACGCATAACCCACAGCCATCACATTTTTTAGGGTCTATAACAGGCATTTCAGCCATGGCTTTCAGTCTCCATTCCGATTATTTTAAAAGCAAAGGTTGCCATCCGTCTGTGACCTTTGTCTCAAGAAGGCACCTCCATTACCTTCTGGAGAACTTCTTTATCCGTAATTATTATGCGATGGCGATCCAACTTGATCGCCCCTTCCTCCTCCAATGCCTTTAGCGACCTGCCCACTACCTCCCGAGCAGTACCTGCCATAGCTGCCATTTCTTGCTGTGTAAGCCGTGGCCCGCGGCCCGTTTCCTCTCCGATGTGCTCAAGGAGTATCTTGGCTACCCTGCTGATGACATGCTTGAAAGACAGATCCTCAACCAGCGATACGAGGTGACGCACTCGCCTTGCCAGTACCTTAATTACATTCAAGGCTATCTGTGGATGGTCCCCGAGTATAGCTTCCATGTCATTCTTCTTTATCCCATAAAGAAGAACGGGTCCCATGGCTTGAGCACTGACGGGATTTGGACCCCCATCAAAGATAGGGACATCATTGAAGGACTCTCCGGGGCGCACGATGCTCAAGACCTGCTCTTTTCCTTCGGCCGAGGTCTTGAAGACTTTCACCGCCCCCGAAGCGACAAAATACAGATTCGCGGCCGGTTCACCCTCGAGCAAGACCATTTCTGCTCTGTCAGCATTTTTCTCAAAGACGAGCTTTCTGATTGACTCAAGCTCAGCAGGGCCAAGATCGGAAAAGTATGTAATACTCTTCAAAAACTCCAACTGAACAGCCATACCTCATATCCTCATATGTATAATTTCAATATTGGAGAATTTAGCCAGGCCAAGAGATTTCCTTCCTTATGGATATGAGAAGGCAAGGCGGACCAGGCAGATCCATTTTTTCGCTTAGAACCACATAGTTCCGTCGGCATCGAGCACCAGGTCATTAAGTGTAGCAGCCCCTACAACCTTGGCCTCCGGTATAAAGTCTCCCCTTTCCATGCTCAGCAACTGCGTACTCTGTTCACAGATTAACAATTCTACGCCGGCATTTATTGCCTGGTCCATTATCTCCTTCAGGGTGGGAAACTCACCCTCTTTGACCGTCTCTGCCATGCCTTTCTTTACCACTGTTACCCCCAACCCCAGGAAATAAATTGTGGCATCTATATCCATTGCCTTGGCGGTCATACCCAAGACAAAAGGCGAGTATAGACGCTTCGGTGTATCAACACCACTTGTCTGGACGTAGAGGATATGCTTTTTCTCAGCCATCTTATAACCTCCTACTGTATCTTTTCGATTAAAATCCTCAAACCTTCGCTTGTTTTATCTATCTTTAATACTTTCTGCCCGGTCCGCTTTGCCCAGGCCTTGAGGTCCGGCTCAGCAGCGGGGTCGTCTGCCAGCACCTCCAGAATCTCACCAATAGCAATTTCGTCCATTTTCTCCCTGGTTTTCAGCACCGGCATTGGACAGTAAAGACCTATGCAATCTAAGATTTGATGAGCCAGCTTCGGTGAACTAGATTCGACCACAGTTCAGATCTCCTACAAACATAATCTCCATTCTAAGTGACACTAGCCCTTAATCTCAGCGCCACAATGAGGGCATACTCTATTCTCCCGGGGCAGAGGTTTCCGGCACTTGGGACAGTAGAATATAGTCACCTGGCAAGCCTGGCAATATGGGAAATCCGCCTTTATTATCTCGTGGTCACAGTAGGGACAAGAAATATGCTTCTTTTTCCCTTTTTGCTCTGTCATCATTTCTTTCTTCCTCCTTTTTTCTTGCTCAGGTAATCTTTTATAGCTTTGTTCAAAGCTTGGGCGCCCAGATTGGAGCAGTGAAATTTTTGCTTGGGTAATCCCTCTAGTTTATCAGCCACTGCGCGCGGAGTGATTTTCATCGCTTCCTCTAATGTTTTGCCCTTAGCCATCTCGCTCACCATGCTGGAAACAGCGATAGCCGCCCCGCAGCCAAAAGTTTTGAACTTTACGTCTTCTAGGCGATTGTCCTTCACTTTAATGTAGAAGGTCATCATATCCCCACATACCGGATTACCGACCTCACCAACACCATCGGGGTCATCAATTTCGCCTACATTGCGGGGGTTCGTGAAATGCTCCATTACCTTTTCACTGTATATCGGCATATTACTTACCTCCTTTGCTGGTTCTGGTGAACTTTGCGTAAAGCGGCGACATCTGCCGCAGCCTATCAACGATAGACGGCATGACCTCCAGAACGTAATCTATATCTTGATTAGTGTTATCTATACCAAGGGTAAAGAGGATAGAGCCCTGGGCTATTTCATGAGACAGCCCCATTGCGATGAGCACATGAGACGCTTTGAGTGCCCGGGAAGTGCACGCCGAGCCGCTGGATACAGCAATTCCCTTGCTATTCAGCAGCATGAGCATGGACTCTCCTTCGATGAATTCTACACAGACGCTGGCGTGACCGGGAAGGCGATTGTGGGGATGACCGGTGACAACCACATGTTCAATTCTGTCCGGCAACTCCTTGAGCAGACGGTCCCGCAAGGGAACGAGCTGCTTTATCCGCTCTGTCATGTGAGCCTGAGCTAATTCGGCCGCCTTCCCTAGACCGACGATAGCCGGAATATTCTCGGTACCGGCACGCTTCCCTCCTTCCTGGATACCGCCGTCGAGAAGCGGTATAATCCGCACCCCTTTCCTTACCCATAGTGCCCCGACGCCCTTGGGGCCGTAGAACTGGTTCCCGGCCAGACTCAGAGCATCAAC
>JAUWRG010000076.1 GCA_030610655.1 Dehalococcoidia bacterium | reverse complement strand
TACAAGCGCCGCAGCGGTGGCATTTCTCTGGATGATGAACGGCAACATACTGCATTACAACCCCTAACTATGGTGAAAGCTCTCTCAACTAGTAAGCATTATATAACTTCGCCAACTTGCTTTCAAACTGAGGCTTTCCCCGTTGTGATCTATTTCAGATAGATGCGTGACATTATACTGTTAAAATGAGGCTTGTCTCGCATGGCATAGGGGCGTTCAATTGAACACCCCTACCAACGTAGTATGTTTTAGTAGCGTCGCCTCTCTGTGGCGACGAATTAGGGGGAAGAAGAAGGTTCACCCTCACCCTTCGATGCCGAAAGGTCGGTTGTCCTGTGGCCCAAGCTCAGGATGAACGGAAAAACACTCAAAAGTATTGAGTCCATAACCGTTCATGGTTCGACAAGCTCACCATGAACGGCCCTCCGACAAGCTCAGGGTCAACGGAAACAAATTGGGGGGGGGGGTAAATGACATGTCATCAGTCGTCTGAACGAGTACCTATCCTTGACAAGTAAAACGGAAATCAATATAATGTATCCTGTCTGATGTTGGATCTAATAGGGAGATGGTGAAATGAGCACAGAGAAACTGGGTAAGTTTGTTGTTGAGACCTCCTATGAAGCGCTTCCAGCGGAGGCGATAAGGAGTGCCAAGCAGGCAATTGTGGACTGTTTAGGCTGCGCTCTGGCAGGCAGTGCGGATGAAGGGAGCAAGATTCTCGGTGAGTATGCCAAGGAGATGGGAGGCAAACCTGAGGCTGGAGTTATCGGAGCAGGGTTTAAGGTTCCTGCGCCTGATGCTGCCTGGGTCAATGGCACATTAGCCCACGCCCTGGACTACGACGATGTCGCTATGGTCACCGGTGGACATCCCTCCGTGGCGCTTTTGCCTGCGGCCCTAGCATTGGGGGACAAGCTTCATCTTTCGGGCAAAGATGTATTGCTAGCCTATATCATAGGCTTCGAGGTGATGGCTACGATTGGCAAAGCCTGCGCTTGGCGCCACTACAGTCTGGGCTGGCATTGCACATCTACCTTCGGGAGCCTGGGCGCTGCTGCCATCGGTGCCAAGCTGCTCAAGCTGAACTTGGATGAAACAAGGATGGCTATAGGGATTGCTGCTTCCTTGACTGGAGGACTGAAGCAGAACTTTGGTACCATGACGAAGCCCCTTCATGCTGGGAATGCTGCCAGGAACGGTGTAGTAGCGGCGACCTTGGCCCAAAGGGGCTTCACCGCTGTCCAGGATATCCTGGAGACCCCGATGGGATTCTGCAAGGTCTTCGGCGGAGGTGAGGAACTCGACATAGCTGCAGCGACTCAGGATATGGGAGGAAGCTTTCAAATATCGTCTACATTGGAAATCAAACCTTATCCCTCCTGTAGAGGTACCCATCCCGGAATAGATGCCACCCTCGGATTGAGTAGGCAGGAGCAGTTTGATGTAAGCGATATCGTTGAGGTGGAAGTCCATGGCAGTGCTTGGATAGTTGAAGGAGCAGCCATCTATCACCGTCCCAAAACCGGAACGGAAGGGAAGTTCAGTGTGGAATACTGCGTCGCCCGCGCTCTGCTGGACAATGAGGTAGCCATGAAGCATTTCACCGATGAGAAGGTGACAGAGCCCATGATTCAAGAGCTCATCTCCAAGATAAAGTATGTTCCTGATCCAGAAGCAGGCATAATAACCCCCTGCGAGGTGGTGGTAAAGCTCAAGGATGGAAGGGTTTTATCCCACAAAGTGACCTCCCTTGCTGGGGACCCAACCAGTCCACTAAGTGAAGAAACACTACATGCCAAATACAGGGATTGTGCTGTGGCGGTTCTTTCTCCGCAGGAGACTGAGAGATCTCTTGAGATGGCTTCCAACCTGGAGGGATTGGAGGATGTCGCATCCCTGATGAATATATTAACCAAAATGGAGGTGGGGAAATGAGCGAAGACCTGGAGAAGATAGAGCAGAGAAGAAAGCAGTGGGAAGAGACAACGCTACAGAAGCCGCTGAAGAGGTTTTCCCAGACGGAAAGCCCAGCCAAGTTCTGCACCCCTGCTGACCTGAAGGATTTTGATTTCTTGGAGAAGGTAGGTTTCCCTGGCGAATATCCTTTCACAGCGGGGAACTATGCCTTCCTTCCCGGAGCCCTGGCCCCGAAACTGGGAGGGGAACCTCCTGGTCTGGGGAGGTCTGGCTGGTACTCAGGATATGGAACAGCGGAAGATAGCAGGGACTATTATATCAAGGCGCAGGCGGCAGGGCCGAACGTAGCCTTCGATCTCCCTACACAGTGTGGATATGATTCAGATAACCCACTGATCATGGGGGAGGTGGGTAAGGTTGGGGTAGCAGTTGATACACTGAGGGACTTCGAGGTGATTTTCGAAGCCTTTACAGGTGATAAGGATCTTGACCGGATCAGTTCCAACTTTACCATAAATGCCCCGGCTAATATCTACATAGCGATGTATTTGGCATTGGCCGATAAGAGGGGGATACCGTACAACAAATTGCGGTCCACCCCACAGAACGATATCTTGAAAGAGTATGTAGCTCGGGGCACCTATATCTTTCCTCCTAGACCAGCGGTTAACCGGATGTTCAGGGATAGCCTGGTGTTTCTTGCCCAAAATTGCCCTGGTATTAATATTACCAGCATTGGTGGATATCACATAAGGGAGGCAGGATGTACAAGGGAGCAGGATTTGGCCTTCAGCATGGCTATCGGCATTGTCTATCTGCAAACAGGAATTGATGCTGGGCTTGATATCGATTCCTTTGCCCCTCAGGTTACCTTTAACGCCTTTGGAGGCAGCGTGGAGTTTTTCCAGGAGATTGCCTTCCACAGGGCTTCTCGAAGGATGTGGGCCAGGATCCTTAGGGAGAGATTTGGGGCGAAGGACCCGAAGAGCATGATGATCCGCTCGTTCTCTACCGTTCATACTGGGCCTTCCAATACCACAGCGCAACGCCCTCTCAACAACGTCACTCGTGGGGTGATAGCTGCCATTGCTGCTGCCTGCGCTAGCGGGACACCGATCGTTTTCCCACCTTACGATGAGCCTCTGGGGCTGGGTTGGAGCTTGGAGGCGCAACAGCTTCAGAGGGACTCTGTATTGATCATGCTCCTCGAAGCCAAATTGAACCAGGTGGTGGATCCATTTGCTGGCTCCTATTTTATGGAGTCCTCAACCGATGAAATTGAGGAGGCAGCCCAGAAGGAACTGGATAAAATCGAGGCCATGGGTGGTGCGGTAGCCGCCATCGAGAACGGATACATGTATCGAGAGGTGGCGAGAGCTGCCCATGAAAGGCAGAAGAGGGTAGAATCACGACAGGATTTAGTAGTGGGTGTTACTTGAGCTATAGGGGAAGAGGAGTTGGAGGTGATACCGCCCACGATGGTGGCACATCCCTATGACCCAGTGAGAAGGGAACAGGCGGAGGAAAAACAGATCGCCAATCTTAAAGAGGTGAAGAGAACGAGGGATAACCGGGAGGTTGCCCGGCTACTGAAAGAATTGGAGGAAAAAGCAAAGAAGGAAGAGGAGAACCTCATCCCTCACTTTATAGAATGCAACAAGGCCTATGTCACCGAGCAGGAGATGTGTGATGTGCTCAGGGGGGTGTTTGGCGAATTTAAGCCGCCATCACTCTGAGCCTGGGCAGTTGCCACCGGGGCTAGGTCATAGTTTTCAGTGCATCGAATGTCTATTTTGCTTGGCATGATTAACTAAATCCAAAAGTAAAGGAGCTAATGCTTGCTCATCCATTTCCCTCTCCAGAAGGCGGCGTCCTTCTTAGAAGGATAAGCTACTCCAAGCTCCCTCCTTCCCTGGCTGTCCTTCTGTGGAAGGATTGCTGCCTCAGTTGCCATAGGGCTTCTTGCTCCCCTTGCCTGGTTATCCTGGAGTACCGCTCGCCAGAGTCGAGTCTTCGACCCTTACCTTCTTCACCTGGTGACCTTTAAGCCCCAGTAAAATTGTGGTCCTTCTGCTGAAGGATATTCCTGGTCGAAGACTCTTCGAGCTGTTAGCCATTGGTGGTAAGACCTCCTTCCCTTAACGTCTATTTGGTGCTGTCCTTCTACGAAGGATTACCACCTTATCATTTTCTACATAATTCGTTATACCGCCAGATGGATATTGACAACCAGGTGCCATGGATATATTATTGGTGACAGGAGCGATACGGGTCAGTATGGCTCATCGCGAGTTGAAATGGGAAATCCCAAATAACGTAAGGAGGAAAAGTCATGTTGCCGTTGGAAGGAATAAAGGTTGCTGACTTTGGGCAGGGTGTGGCAGGACCATCCTGCACACTGCTACTGGCCGACATGGGAGCCGACGTAATCAAGGTCGAGCCCGTGAGGGGCGAGTTATTCCGGCTCTACGGTGCCGGGTGGGCGGCCATGAACCGGAACAAAAAGGGGCTTTCTTTAGACCTGAAATTTCCAGAATGCAAAGAGATAGCCCTAAAGCTCGTCGAGAGGTCGGATGTTCTGGTAGAGGCATTTGTGCCTGGAGTCATGGAGAGATTAGGCCTTGGTTATAAGGATGTAAGCAAGATAAACCCCAAGATAATATACTGCTCAATATCTGGTTACGGCCAGGATGGTCCCTACAAGAGCCGACCGGGTTTTGACATGTGTGCGCAGTGCGAGTCCGGCATTCTGGCATGCATAGGTGAACCGGACGGTCCCTATGTAAGGATTGGTTCCTCCTTAATTGACTATGGTACCGGTACGTACGGGGCTTTTGGGATCGTGCTGGCCCTATTGGCTAGAGCCAAGACAGGCAAAGGCCAGTGGGTAGATATATCATTGATGGAGAGCGGCATTGCTATGATGAATTATTTCGTAGCGCAATACTCTGCGACAGGAAAAGATCCCGAAAGGCTCGGTTCAGGACATATTACAGGGGTTCCGTATCGGATCTTTGAGACCAAGGATAAGCCTGTGTTCGTAGGAGTAGCGACGGATGGACACTGGAAGGGCTTCTGTGAGGCGTTTGGCCAGAACGATCTCATGAATGACCCCCGCTTCGCCCATCCCCTTGATAGACTTACACGGAGGAATGAGCTTGAGCCCATAGCTCAGGACATCGTGAAGGACTATACCTGTGACGAGATATTGGAAAAGCTCGTCGCAGCACGAGTAACCTGTGCACCGGTAAACAAAGTGTCGGAGATGGTAGAGGAGGACCACTGCGTAAAAGCACGGGGAACATTAGTGGAGGTGGACTACCCCCCTGGTGATATACAAATCAAAATGTCCGGAGTAAATGTCAGACTCTCCGAAACCCCCGGCGAAATTAGATTCCGAGCCCCTCTGCTCGGCGAGCACACCACTGAGATCTTGAAAGACTTGGGATATGGTGATGACGAAGTCAAAGAGCTTCTTAAGAGGGAGGCAGTTAAACAATCTGAGGCATAGACTAGAAACCAGAAGTTTGGGAACCCCACGATGAGACTTAGATGGTTAGGCCATAACTACCTGTCGTTGAGTTCAGATAAGATAACGATAGTCACCGATCCTCTCTGCAGAGGAGGTGCTTAAAGGGGGTCTCGGCTATTCAGATGGGAAAATAGCGGCGCTTAAGAAAGAGCAGGAGGAAAACGCCGAGGAGATGCAAAAACACGCACGCAAGATAAAGGCTTAGAGGTAAGACTCGGTTGCCAGCTCGAGTAGATGGAAAATCGAGGCGCCGCAGAATGGTCTAAATTTCGATAGGCTCGAAGAAAGGAAGGAGTGATGACTGAGGAGAAAAAGATAAGGGTTCTAATGGCGAAGCCTGGCCTCGATGGTCATGACCGTGGGGCTAGGGTTCTGACCCTGGGGTTAAGAGATGAGGGGATGGAAGTCATCTATACCGGGCTAAGGCAAAGCCCAGAAATGATAGTGCAGGCGGCGGTTCAGGAGGATGTCGATGTGGTGGGACTGAGCTGCCTCTCCGGGGCACATAAAACCCTCTTCCCATCGGTGGTGGATCAGCTAAAGTCGAAGGGAGTAGAGGATGTGTTGATCGTTGGAGGGGGCATTATCCCCAAGGAGGACATGCCCTTCCTGAAGGAGAAAGGGGTGAGTGCTATTTTCGGTCCTGGGACATTGGTTAGAGAGATCGCTGACTATATCAAGGAGAATGTGAAACGGAGCTAATGGAACTTGTAGATAGCATGCTAGCGGGGAGCGAACAGTCCCTGGCACGGTTGATAACCTTAGTGGAAAGGGAGGCATTTGAGGTACCGGAGATAATGAGCCGTATCTATCCCAGCTTGGGGAAGGCTTATTCTGTGGGCTTCACCGGGCCTCCAGGAGGGGGCAAGAGCTCATTGGTGGATCGCTTGACAGCGGTGATGAGGGGCAAGGGCTTGTCGGTGGGCATAATCGCCTGTGATCCATCAAGCCCCTTTTCAGGGGGTGCTGTGCTGGGCGATCGTATCAGGATGCAGCAGCACTATCTGGATAAGGGAGTCTTTATCCGCAGCTTGGCAACCAGGGACAGTCAAGGCGGGCTTTCTCGAGCGGCTCGCGGGGCACTTAAACTTATGGACGCTTTCGGTAAGGACTTCGTTCTCGTGGAAACAGTGGGTGTCGGACAGACAGAGCTTGACATTATGGATGCTGCCGACACCACGGTAGTGGTTCTTGTCCCTGAGGCGGGAGATGCCATTCAAACGATGAAGGCAGGGCTTCTGGAGATCGCTGATGTATTTGTGGTTAACAAGGCTGATCGTGAGGGGGCAGATAGCTTGGTAGCCGAACTGGAGAAGATGCTTCATCAAAGCCCAAAGCAACAATGGTGGGAAGTCCCGGTGATGACGACCCAGGCGGTAAATGACATCGGCACCGAAGAGTTGTACCAGAATATCGTAAGCCATCGAGAGGCTCTGGAGCAGACGGGACGCCTCGCCTTACATCGCCAGAGGCAAAGGAAGGGAGAGTTTATCCAAACC
>JAUWRG010000013.1 GCA_030610655.1 Dehalococcoidia bacterium | reverse complement strand
AGATCAGGTGGAAACACCGTAGCAAAACCAGTGAAATCAGGCTGATCGAATGACTTCACAACCTTGAGAAGCACCGGAAAGTCGGGAAAAACATCCGGGAAGCCGAAGGGATTTTGGGGATAAGCTTGTTCAGAGGTTCCTTAAGTATGTATGAGCAATGCCCGCTGAAATACAAGCTTTGCTACCGGGACAAGATTAAGCGGGACGTTGAAGGCGTTGAAGCGTTCTTGGGAACGAGGGTTCACGACACTCTGAAGAAGTGCTATAACGATGTTCGTCTTACCAAGGTAAATGCGCTGGATGAGCTGCTTTCCTACTACGACAATATCTGGCAGCAGAACTGGCATAACTCAATTATTATCACCAAGAAGGACCTGACGCAGGGCCACTACAAGGCTCTGGGCGAGAAAATGCTAGAGACCTACTACAAGCGGTACGCGCCATTTGACTCGGACATAACCATTAGCACCGAGATGAGAGTTACCTTTTCACTGGATGATGATAGATATAGATTAATGGGATACATCGACCGCTTGTCACGCGCCGGGGGCGATGTTTACCAGATCCATGACTACAAGACTTCAGCCTACCTGCCAAGCCAACAGGATGCCGATAGCGATAGGCAACTGGGCCTTTATCACGTTGGTATTCAGAAAAAATGGCCGGATATCACCCATATCAGGCTTGTGTGGCACTATCTTGCCTTTGGCGAAGAGCTGGTTTCATCGCGGTCTGAGGAGGCAATCTCCAAGCTATTGGAGGATACTATCAGGACAATTGACGAGATAGAAGTTACGGATGAATTCAATCCCAGAGAGTCTGGCCTGTGTGATTGGTGCAAGTACCCCGACCTGTGTCCACTGCGGAAGCACTTCATCAAGGTGGAAGCCCTACCGCTGAATGAATACATCAATGAACCCGGGGTTGTCTTGGTTAACAAGTATGCCCAACTCAAAGAAGAGGCATCAGAAATAAACGAGGAGATAGATAAAGTAAAAGAGGCCATTCTTGACTATGCCAGGAGGGAAGGGGTGGAGGTGATAAAGGGCAGTGACCGCAAGGTCAGGGTCAAATTTGATGAAAAGCTGAGGTTCACCGGTAAGACTGAGGACGAGCGCAAGCAACTGGATGACGCAATAAAGCAGGCAGGCAAATGGATGGAGGTATCACAGCTTGATACGACGTTGCTTACTCGAGTGATTGAGAATAGCCTATGGAGCGAAGAGCTGATCAACCAAGTGCTGAAGTACGGCAGAATCGAAGAGACCAGCGCCATTTACCTATCAAAATTGAAAGATGAGGAGAAGTAGCCAAGCACCGTTAGGGTTTGCACGTCATCAACAATGCTGGCACAAATCAGGAAAGGTTGAGAGAGGGGATAATACTGTCCAGCAGCGCAGTGGAATCTCTATTACAACCGAACCTGTTGCTCGATGTCAGGAGAATAGGGGAACAGCCCATAGGTCATTATTGTGCCAGCCTACCAACTTAGCCGGAGTAAACCTGTTCCTCAAGGGTTCCTCGCTCCGGGCAAATACTCTGATGTAGTTCTCAGTGAGTCCAACCCAGACCCCCCTCTCCACATCCCTCTCCCACAGCACCATAAAGTTGCGTCCTAAGAACTGCTCACGATACCGAGAGGCCGACTCCTTTGCCAACTCAAGCATTCTCTTGCTTCTCACACTCTTTACCTTCTCTGCAACCTTTAGCGGCATCTCGGCAGCGAGGGTCCCTGGCCTTTCTGAGTAGGAAAAGACATGGACATTGGCAAACCCCATCATCTGGCAGAAACGGTAGCTCTCCTCAAATTCCTCATCCGTTTCTCCGGGGAAGCCTACCATAATGTCCGTGGTGACCGCCACATGTGGCATTGCCTCCCTAACTCTAGCTATTGCCTTCTCATAATCAATGGCTGAGTATTGTCGCCGCATTCTTCTCAGCACCGAGTCGCTCCCACTCTGGAGGGAGAGGTGTAGATGGGGGCACAGCCTGTCATCATCCCATAGGGCCAAAAGCTGTGGAGTAAGGGCTTGAGGTCTAAGAGAAGACAGACGCAGTCGCCCAATATCGGTCTCAGTAAGGATGCGCCGGACAAGCATCTCCAGGCTGGGCTTGTAGGCCCCGATTTGGGTCCCTGTCAGCGTCACCTCCTGATAGCCTACACTAATTCTCTCTTTGACCTCGTTCACTACCTCTTCAATGGGTTCGCTGTGTTCCCTGCCCCGGACAAATGGCACAATGCAATAGGAGCAGAACTGGTTGCACCCTTTCTGGATCTTCACCATGCTACGAGTGCGAAGGATGGGTGAAGGACTGAGCGCCGATTTCCCGCTAATCGTGCCTCTATCTTGTAAAACCTCCAGAATGCGAGCCTTTTCTTCATTGCCAAGAACGATATCAACCCCTTCCACCAGGGCAAGCTCATCGGGTGCTCTCTGGGGATAACACCCTATGGCGATGATGAGGGCTTCGGGATTTCTGCGTCGTGCCAATCTCAACATATGGCGGGACTTGCGGTCGGCGACATGGGTTACCGTGCAGGTATTGAGGATGTAGATATCAGCACTATCTGAAGCTGAAGTAAGGCGATAGCCCGCCTCGGCAAGCTCTCTTGCCATAGACTCAGACTCCGCCTGATTCAGCCGACAGCCCAATGTCTCCACAGCAACTGTGCTACCCATTTTTCGTTTTCCAACCCTGATTCCAAAAAATAGGCTTAGTGGTGAGTTGCATTTCATTCCCCGCCTTGCGGAGTCCGATACTTCATTCGGACCACCCACCCTACCGTGGTTTATATATGCTTTAGTTGACTTTTTCGCTAGCTTTGAACATAATCTGTTAGGGAATGATACCTTAGTATAGCGTCTAGCTCAAGGGCGCAATATGGGATGAGATAGCTTCGACTCTCATCGCGATATTGCGGGAAAAGGCGAGGAGTTATCCTGCAAAGGTAGTCCTCGTCGTGATTAAATGGAGGGTTTCTTATCGGGAGTTGGAAGGAAGCTCAAATAAACTGGCAAATGTCTTCATACAACTGAGGGTAAGGAGTGGCAATAGAGGGCCCCGGTGGTTTATATAGCGGAATTATTATAACGTTCATCTTTCTTAAGCGGGGCGAGAAGTCTACTTCGACTGATACCAGGAATATTTTGTCGCCAGCATCTAGCTAGCTACAAACCATCCATGGATCTTGCCTTTATAGACTACATGCCAGAAACCCTCGGGCAAGATTCGAAAGGAGGAAGTCAAGACAGCATGAGAAGAGTAGTGATAACCGGTGTGGGGGCAGTAACCCCTCTGGGGATAGGGGTGGAGAAGAGTTGGCAGGCCTTATGCCATGGGACATCAGCTATTGGAATGATTACCAGATTTGATGCCAAGAATCATCGAAGCCAGATCGCTGGCGAGGTGAAGGACTTCAACCCCGAGGATTTCATGGGGAAAAAGCAAGTACGGACGATGGATCTCTTTATTCATTACGCCATAGCCGCGGCTCGGATGGCGATGGAGGACTCCAAATTCGACGTCGCTTCTGTAAACGAGGATAGGGCCGGCCTTGTTGTCGGGAGTGCTCTTCAGGGAGTGAATACCATAGAATACAATCAGCAACTCCTCCTTGAGGGCATGCAGGATAAGATCTCCCCTTTCTTTGTCCCTAGTTTTATCGCTAATATGGCAGGGTGTCAGATCGCCATCGCATTTGGCATCAAGGGACCGCTCATCTGCCCCGTAACCGCCTGCGCCACTGGAACACACGCCATCGGCGATGCCTTTAAGATGATTCAGCGGGGGGCTACGGATTTTATGCTTGCAGGGGGAGCTGAGGCGGCCATTACCCCTTTGATTTGTGCTGGGTTCGACGCATTAAGAGTAACGTCTCCCAGAAACAATGAGCCAGAGAGGGCAAGTCGACCTTTCGATAAAGACCGTGATGGTTTCGCCCCTGGCGAAGGGGCAGGCATCGTCATATTAGAAGAGCTTGAAATGGCAATTGGGAGGGGAGCCAAGATATACGCCGAGGTGATAGGTTACGGCATAACCAACGACGCCTACCATATAGTCTCCACCGACCCTCAAGGAGATGGAGCAGCTCGCTGTATGAAGATGGCCCTCGCTGATGCTGGGATCTCCAGCAACCAGGTTGATTATATCAATGCCCACGGAACTTCTACCATTGCAAATGACCTCTCTGAGACCATGGCCATAAAGACAGCCTTTGGAGAATATGGCAAGGTGGTTCCCGTTAGCTCTAATAAATCTATGATAGGACATCTTATTGGTGGAGCGGGGGTGGTAGAAGCAATCTTCACCGCTCTCACCATACGAGATGGGGTCATTCCTCCTACCATCAATTATGAAACGCCTGACCCTCAATGCGACCTGAACATTATTGCTAACACAGCCAGAAAAGCCAAGGTAAAGATTGCCATTTCCAACTCCTTCGGCTTTGGTGGCACGAATGGCGTTGTGGTTCTCAAGGAGTTCAGCAGACAGTAGCTGAAGCTCTCATGCAAACACGATCCTATCGTGGAATGCTTTTATGTAAAGGAAGGCTTTGAGTTGTACGATATCGCAGTTGCTGGCGCTGGCGTCGCTGGCAGTTATATAGCCTACAGGCTAGCAGGGTTAGGGTATAAGGTAGCGGTTCTTGAGGAATACGAGAGGATTGGCGAGCCGGTTCAGTGCACTGGCATTATCGGAGCAGAGTGCTTTGAGCGATTCCCCTTTTTTGAGGGCACTATTTGGGGGACAGCCAGCTCTGCCAAGCTGTTCAGCCCTTCGGGGAAGGAGATAAAGCTATGGAGGGACAGCGTTCAGGCATACATCGTCGACCGCGCTGCCTTTGATCAGCGGCTGGCAGAGAAAGCCCGAGGACAGGGAGCGCAGTATCATCTGGGTAACAGGGTAAAGAATATCGTAGTTCTGGATGATGGCGTCAGGATGGAAACGGAGGAGCAGGAAACCTTCAAAGCCAAGACTGCGGTCATTGCCACTGGTTTCGGCACTAAGATCCCCCAAAAACTGGGGTTAGGTAGCATCGACGATATTATCATGGGAGCCCAAGTTGAGGTAGACATTGATGGCGTTAATGAGATAGAGGTCTACTTTGATCAGAAGCTGGCTCCTGGCTTTTTTGCCTGGCTTGTGCCCATCGCCAAGCACAAAGCGCTTGTTGGGCTTTTTTCTCGAAAAAATACTGCCAGGCATTTAGGGGACCTTTTGAGCACACTTTTTCGCCAGAATAAGATAGCATCACCGGAGGCGACGCCTACCTATGGGGGCATTCCGCTAAGGCCTCTGAAGAGAACCTATATGGAGAGGGTGCTCGTGGTAGGGGATGCCGCCGGGCAGGTGAAGCCCACCACAGGCGGCGGTGTATACTACGGGCTTCTCTGCGCCGAAATAGCAGCCGAAACCCTGGATCAGGCGCTATCGGCAAACGACTTCTCGGAGAGGCTTTTTTCTGGCTATGAAAAAGCGTGGCGGGAAAAGCTTGGAAGGGAGTTGAGGATAGGCCATTGTGCTCGCCAGCTTTATGAAAGGCTTGCCAACTGGCAGATTGACCTCATATTCAGCATCATCGAATCAACTGGAGTCCACGAATCCCTGTTAAAATCTCCGGAGATTTCCTTCGACTGGCACGGTGATGCGATCATCAAGGGTCTGAAGTATCTGGGCCCCTGGCGTCGCCTTTTTACATTTGGGGGAAGTCCAAAAATTATCCGAACAGGGTAGCCTGGAGCATCTATTCTAAGCGTGGTAGGAGCGGATGCTCCTACCTACCCACCGTTTTTTGACAGACTCAGGATGTCCAAATAGTTAGCTAAACAGGGTAGCCTACCCCGATTATATCGGGGTACTCCAGGCATAATATGAGCAGATGCTCCTATATACCCACCGTTTTTAGACAGGCTCAGGGGGAATAATTGAAGATCCTGGTTACCGGTGGAGCAGGATTTATTGGCTCCCACATCGTTGACGCCCTGATTGAAAGGGGAGATGAGGTGGTAGTAGTCGATAACCTATCAACCGGACTCAAAGATAATGTTAATCCCAAGGCTAAGCTCTATCAGATGAGTATTACTGATTCAGGGCTAATGGAGGTCTTTGAGCGGGAAATGCCAGAGATAGTTAGCCACCATGCCGCCCAGGTGAATCTCAGAAGGTCGGTTGGTGAGCCTCAGTTTGATGCCCAGGTGAACATCCTTGGTAGCCTCAATGTAATAGTCAACTCGGTGCGCCACGGTGTTAAAAAGCTTATCTACGCCTCTTCTGGTGGAGCAGTATACGGCGAGCCTCAATATCTGCCAGTGGACGAAAACCACCCGGTAAATCCCGTCTCACAATATGGAGTTTCAAAACACACTGTAGAGCACTACCTCTATTCATATATCCAATATGGGCTCAATTATGTGGCACTCAGATACCCCAACGTTTACGGCCCGAGGCAGAACCCGGAGGGCGAGGCTGGAGTTATCGCCATCTTTGCCCGACAGATGCTTGTTGGTGAGCGTCCCACTATCTTTGGCCCTGGAGATAAGACTCGAGATTATACCCATGTATCGGATATAGTGGGAGCCCACCTTCTAGCCATGGAGCGTGGGAGCAATGCTATTTATAATATTGGCACAGGGGTGGAAACATCTGACCAGGAGATATTCGATGCAATAGCCCAGGCACTGGGCTACGAGGACACTCCCCTCTATACCTCTGTTCGCCAGGGGGAGATTCAGAGGATCTACCTCAACTGTGACAAGGCGAAAAAGGAGCTAGGTTGGAGCCCCAAGCTCTCATTGGAAGAAGGAGTTCAGAAAACAGTGCCGTACTACAAATCTCTAGGGGTGAACAGGTGAGAATCGTGGGGATTGACCCAGGGCTAACAATCACCGGGTACGGGGTAATAGAGGTTCTCGGGCAAGAGGTCACGCTAGTTGAAGGGGGTGTGATTCGTGCCTCATCTCCAGAGACCCCTCTGGAGATGAGGCTTTCGTCTCTATTTGACGGGGTCGCTGAGATATTAGAACAATTCCAGCCCGAGGCTTTAGCTCTGGAGGAACTCTATTCACACTACGAACACCCGGTAACGGCGATTCTGATGGGTCATGCTAGAGGGGTTATTTGCTTAGCAGCAGCAAAGAAGGGAATCCCGGTTTCCAACTATGCTTCCACTCAAATAAAGTTAGCCACCACCGGCAACGGTAGAGCATCGAAGGAGCAAGTGCAGCGAGCTATTCAGGCGAGGCTTCAACTCAGGGAGATTCCGCAGCCAAGCGATGTTGCCGATGCTCTAGCGATTGCACTTTGTCACTACTCTGTGATAAGCAGTCCGATTTGGACAGCAACCAAAGCCACCAAGCCATAAAGGAGTAAGATGATCTCTTATATCAAGGGGACTATTAGAAGCATAAACAAGGAGGAGTCACAAATCGTGGTTGAGGTCAACGGTGTGGGATATGAGGTCCTTCTCCCCTCGTTTGTAATGCGCTCCCTGATACAGGAGCAGGACAAGAAAAAGAACGATGAAATCGAGCTAGAGATTTACTATCATGTCCCCGACCGACCACCTCGCCCTGTCCTGGTAGGCTTCAGTAATGATTTTGAACGAAGGTTCTTTGAAAAGTTGATTGAGGTTGAAGACATCGGCCCTTCGAAAGCGGCAAAGGCTTTTATCTTTTCCGTATCCACTGTTGCCAATGCTATAGAGGATGAGGATGTGCAACTTCTCCAAAGGATGCCGGGGATCGGACAAAGAACAGCTCAAAAAATCGTAGCGACGTTGCAGGGGAAGGTTGCTGAGTTTGCATTGCTCCGGGATGAGGGCTATACGACAGTGCCTTCGACAGAGAAAGAGGACCTAAGGGATGAAGCCATCGAGGTACTAACCGCCTTGGGCCATAGAAAAGCAGAAGCTGCGTCGAAAGTTGATGAAGCTCTAAAGAGAAACCCCCAACTGAAAGACACGCAGGAACTCATCCGTGAAGTCTTTAGAAGTGAGAGAGACTGAAGTCCAGGAAGGAAGACCAGGCAATGCCAAAAGAGCCACTAATCCGTAGTGAAGACCAGCAAGACACTTACAGAGAAGAGAGGCTTGTCTGGAGCCTTCGACCAAGAACGCTGGCAGAGTATATTGGTCAGCTAGCAGTTGCCGAAAGCCTCTCAGTGGCGATTACAGCAGCAAGAAAAAGGGGAGAGCCCTTAGAACATATTCTCCTCCATAGTCCGCCGGGGCTTGGTAAAACAACATTAGCCCATATCATTGCAACAGAAATGCAAACCAAAATTACTCATACCTCAGGGCCTGCATTGGAGAAGCCGGTGGACATTGTGGGCATTCTATCTAATCTTGAAACCGGGGAGATCTTGTTTATCGACGAAATCCATCGCCTTTCTCACACAGTGGAAGAATACCTGTATTCAGCGATGGAGGATTTCGAAGTAAGCTTCATTTATGGCAAAGGAGCCTTCGCTAAAACCCTCCCCTATCAACTAAAGCGTTTCACGCTCATCGGGGCAACAACACGCGCCGGTTTACTAACGCCGCCCCTTCGCGACAGATTCGGAATGACTTATCACCTCGACTACTACAGTTCTGAAGAACTGGTGCAGGTTGTCAATCGCTCAGCTTCCATCCTAGGAGTTAGAATAGAGGAAGAGGCTGGAGCGCTGGAGATCGCCATGCGCTCGAGGGGAACACCACGCGTTGCCAATAGGTTGCTCCGCAGGGTGAGGGATTATGCCGAAGTAAAGAGAGAGGGTAAGATTACGCAAGAAATAGCCGATGAGGCTTTGACAAGAGAAGGCGTCGACAAGAATGGACTGGATAGGCTAGATAGCCTTTACCTAAGAACTATCATCGATAATTATCGTGGTGGCCCCGTAGGTATAGAAGCACTGGCAGCGACCTTAAATGAAGAAACAACCACCCTGATCGATGTAGTGGAGCCGTTTCTATTGAAGATGGGCTTTATCATCAGGACACCCGCGGGCAGAAAAATAGGCGATGCTGCACGAGCACATCTCACCAGCGAGCAGCAGCGACTTCTCTAACCCACCACAGCTTCCACCTAAAAACCATGGATAGGTAGGAGTCGAATGATCCGACCCTGTCGGGCATCTGCTCCTACAATGCCTAGAGAACCCCGTTTGGATAACCTTTCTAGACATCTTCGGATGCTCATAACAGCTAGTGTTCAAGTGGCCAGCAAGAATATCTGATTAAATATCACTTTGACGATACGCCCCGTTTATGCTATATTATGTATTGACAAGCTGTCTCCAAGCATTGGAAATATACGGTGAAAGGAGTGGAATATGATTTCATTTACCCCCAGTGAAGAGCAGCAAATGATCGTGAATACCATAAAGCAGTTTGCCACAGATGAGATGCGGGAGGTCTACAGGGATTGTGAGGAAAGCGGTGAGATACCAGACGATATCGTAAACACCGCTTGGGAGCTAGGTCTCATCGCTACTGGTATTCCCGAGGAGCTAGGCGGACTCGGTGGCGAACAATCAGCCGTTACAGGCTCTTTGATCGCCGAGGAACTGGCGTGGGGTGACCTCGCTATTGCGATGAAGATCCTATGCCCTGCTTTAGTGGCCTTCCCCATTATGGAGATGGGCACCGAGGAGCAAAAGAAGAAATACCTGCCAGACTTCTGCGATGAGAAGTATAAGGCGGCCACCGCCGCTCTTATAGAGCCCCGCTTCAATTTTGATCCTCTTGCCCTTTCAACCACCGCTAAGCTGGACGGCAGCGACTACGTGCTTAACGGTGAGAAGTGCTACGTCCCGATGGCAGCCGAGGCTGACTTGTTGTTGGTCTATGCCGCCGAGAACGGGAGTTGCCAGGGCTTCATCATCGAGAAGGGAGCCTCAGGACTTGAGATTGGTGAGCGAGAGAAGAATATGGGAATAAAGGCCCTACCCACATACGAACTCACCCTCAAGGACTGCCGTGTGCCCAAGGAAAATCGTCTGGGCGGCGAGGCGGGATGCGATTTCAATCGGATTCTGAACCGGTCCCGCGTGGCCCTTTCGGCAATGGCTGTAGGGGTAGGTCGAGCGGCTTTTGAGTACTCACGAGACTATGCCATAGACCGTCACGCCTTCGGCGAGCCCATAGCATCTCGCCAAGCCATTGCTTTCATGATCGCAGAAATGGCTATGGAGATCGACGCCACCAGATTGATGACATGGGAAGCCGCCTGGAAGCTAGACCGAAAGGAAGACGCAACCAAAGAGTCTTCCCTGGTGAAAATGTATGCCGACGATATGGTGTTGAAGGTGACTGACGGCGGCGTCCAGATATTGGGCGGGCATGGTTATATTCGCGAGCACCCCGTCGAGTTATGGCTGAGGAACGGCCGCGGATTTGTCACCTTCGATGGCATGGCTATCGTATAGAAGGAGGTATAGAGTTATGATCGATTTTGAACTATCGCCCGAAGAGCAAGCAACACTAGAGAAGGCTCACGAAGATGCGGAGAAGCTTTGTCGCCCTATAGCCCGCTACTACGACGAACATGAGCACGAGAGCCCTGACGAGTTCATTGACACAATGTGGGCGAAAAGGGAAGAGGGTGGTCTGTTTGGTCTAGGGGTAGCTGCAGCGCTCAGGGTCGAGGAGACGTGCTGGGGCGATGCAGGCCTTATGATAGTTGCTCCAGGCCCAGGTCTGGGAGGCGCCGCTGTTATGGCAACAGGAACACCAGAGCAGAGAGAGCGTTTCCTCACCCGCTTCACTGAAGGTGAGCCCAAGTGGGGTGCTATGGCCATGACGGAACCGAGTTGCGGCTCAGATACCGCTGCCATCCAAGCCACCGCGGTACAGGACGGTAACGAATGGGTACTCAATGGCGAGAAGATCTTTGTAACCTGGGGTAAAAGGGCAGTAGAGCAAGATGGCATTGTGGTAGTTTGGGCCACTGTGGACAAGTCAGCGGGGCGGGCCGGAATGAAGTCCTTTGTAGTGGAATGTGGAACGCCTGGGATGAAGGTGGAGAAGCTGGAGCATAAGCTGGGAATCAAAGCCAGCGACACCGCTACCGTCATCTTCGAGGATTGCCGTATCCCTTATGAAAACATACTGGGCAGCCCTGAAGTTAGAAAGCTAGATAAGGCCAAGACTGAGGGCTTCAAGAAGGCAATGGCCACCTTTGACGCCACCCGGCCCATTGTGGCCGCTATGGCCTTGGGTGTTGGCCGTGCCGCCCTAGATTTCGTCAAGGAAACCTTTGAAAAGGACGGCATCGAGATACGATACGGCTTGCCACGCAATAAGCTAACCTCTCTTGAACGCGATGTCATGGATATGGAGGCCAATTACAAGGCAGCCAAGATGCTGATGATGCGAGCCGTATGGATGATGAGTCAGCTTTTACCCAACAGTATAGAGTCTTCAATGGCGAAAGCTAAGGCGGGGCTTGCCGTCACCAAGATTACGCAGAAGGCAGTCGAGCTCATGGGGCCGCTGGGCTATTCCAGAAAGTACCTCCTGGAGAAATGGATGCGCGATGGCAAGATCAATGATCTCTTCGAGGGCACTGGCCAGATCAATATGCTTGTTGTAGCACGGCGAGTTCTTGGCTTTTCCAGAGACCAACTTAAATAAAGGTGATGTCTCAGACTTCCTGTAAAAGTAGATATGGCGTAAGATACCTCCAAGAGAAATAATCAGGGCCCAAGAGGCCCAGAAAGGAGGACTTACGCCATGAAGAGAATACCACCATCAAGGAAGATGAGGCAAGAGATCGAGGAGTTGCTTTCTGGGCACGAAGCAGAGGGGCACCCGTTGGATAACTTTGTTAGGTTGGGAGCCAGGTATATGCTTCAGGTAGCCCTAGAGCAGGAAGTAGAGGATTACTTAGGCAGAGCTCATTACCGTCGGGGTTCCCGCCGAAAGGAGGGATGGCGCAATGGTTATGAGCTGGGGAACCTAAAGACCGCTGATGGGCTGCTTCAGGTAGGCTTGCCTCAACTGAGAGGGACAGAGGGGACCCTTTCCACTCTCAACTCGTTCAGGCATTCCGAAAGGGCTCCGATGTTTTAGGGCAGATGGTAACTGAGATGTATGTAAGGGGGCTCTCGACCAGGGATATAGAGAACATGTTCATCCAGGCTATGGGAGAGAGAACACTTCCCAGAAGCAGTGCGATAAGTCCTTCTAAGAAGGACTTATCGCCTTCAGTATGACTTCGATGCTTGGCGGAAGAGGGACCTATCAGAGCTCAAGGTAGTCTATCTCTTCCTGGATGCCATTTATCTGGCGCTGCGCCAGGGGACAAAGGAGAAGGAAGGAGTGCTCTGCGCCTACGCCATTTTAGAGAATGGCAAGAAAGTGCTCTTACACCTGGCTCTGGGCAGCACGGAACCTGGCTCTGTTTCCTCCATTGATATGACAGCCAGGGGACTTGAGGAACCTCTGTTGGTGATCGCCGATAAGCATAAGGGGCTGAAAAAGGCAGCCATAGAGGTGTTTTCTCATGCCTTCAAACAGCCTTGCCTGTCTCACAAGATGAGGAATATCCTGTGCAAGTTGCCCAAGAAGGTTGAGAAGGAGATGAAGGAGCTAGTGCATCATGTCCTTCCGCAGAAGGACGCCCAAAGCTATGAGGAAGGGCTGAGGCTGGGGCATGAGCTTATTGCTCGCTTCAGGGATAGACACCCTTCAGCCATAGAGTGCTTGGAAGAAGATTTAGAGGAGTGTCTCACTTACCTGAAATTCCCACAGGCTCACTGGAGAGCAATCCGCACCAGCAACCTTCTAGAGCGGACATTTGGCGAGGGAAGGCGCAGGACCAAAGTGATTCCTCGCTTTCCTACCGAGAGCTCTGCTCTGAGATTACTCTACGCCACTCTGATAACTGCCTCTCAAAGCTGGAGGGGGATCAGGATGACCCCGGATATCTGGTGGGAGTTGGAGTTATTGAGGCGAGAGGCTTTTGGTGAGTCGAGCCAAGTGGTTGAAAAAGAACTGGCAGCGGTGTAGAATGCTTAACACTGGAGGTAGCCAGGCCAGGAGCTTTTACAGGAGAATTGGGACATTACCCATAGAAGGTAGCTACCCCGTAAACATTGCTCTCCGATAACCGTAAAAACTTAGCCACTCCCTGCATCGCCTTTTCAGGTAGATAGCTGAACCTCTCCTGCACTTCCTGCAGGATAGGAATTAGGTCGTTATGCTCTCCGCTATGCCGTGATAAGATTTCGCCTAATTGCTCCTTGACATCAGACTTCGCTGAATTAACCATATCCAGCCCTCGAAAACTTTACTAACTTCCAGGCAATGGTTTCACAAAGCACATTTATATCCTCAGTGGACAAATAATCGGAGATGGTGCTATCAAATAGTATGTTTCCCGCAGGAGGGAACTCGTCATCACCTCGCCAAAGCACCAAGGTTATAGGTACCCGGCTAAAAGCATCGATGGTTATCGCCACATCGCCATAATCTACTCTCTGGCCCCCAAATACTCCAGCGATATCCAACAATCGGTTCGGCTCGTTCCCAAAGTGGTCAACGATAGGCTTTATCGCTCGCTTGGAAAATGTTGGAAAGTAGGTAGCCCCCTCTGGCAATTCCTTGTAAGCTATCATTTTGTTGGAAACCGGTGTGCCTTTCGCCTGAGTTAAATAGTGAAGTATCAGTATTTTGTCTCGCAGTGGAACCTCTTCCTCGCTATCATCCAGTGAAATCTCAATATCAGGAAGAGTAACTTGATATGACCGGTTTAGATACTCGAGGGCGATTATCTTCTTGGAGTCTATAACTTGATAGCTGGCCCCGCTCTTGAGGCACAACTGATTAATGTCATCGGTGTTCCCCAGTTCTTCGCACGCAAGTTGATAAGCAAGCTGATAGCCTTTCTTCATGACTTCCCCGTTCGGGCAGCGAAAAAAGATGATACTCTACTAGTACCTACGATAAGATCAGCCGTTGCGTGCAGGCTGGGAAACTGTTACAGTCCGGCAGCATCCAGTATCGCCGGCACCCTCTTCTCCCAGCCAATAGCCATCAGATGTACCCCTTGACAGATGTCCTTCAGTTCCTTGACCAGATTAGCAGCAATATCCATTCCAGTTGCCGCTTTATCTTCTGCCTTGGCCATTTTGTCAATCAGCTCTTCAGGCACGAAGACGCCAGATACGTTTTTGTTCATAAATCGAGCCATACCGACGGACTTCAATGGGATCACTCCAGCCAGTATAGGAACCCCAAATCCCTCAACCCTTTTCATGAATTTGGCAAAGGCATCAGGGTCAAAGACAGCTTGGGTCTGGAAAAACCTAGCCCCAACAGCAATCTTTTTCTCCATTTTGATAAGTTGTAATTCAAAGGCAGCTCCACTATCTGCACCGGGGTTGACCACTGCACCGGGGAAGAAATTGGTCTTCCCCTGGAGCTCATTCCCAACCATATCATAGCCTTCATTCAACCTTTTTATTACCCACAAAAGCTGTACCGAATCCAAATCATAAACTGGCTTAGCCTGGGGATGGTCACCGAGGGAAGGCAAGTCACCAGTCAGAGACAGGACATTTTCAATCCCCAGAACGTGGGCACTCAACAGGTCTGATTGCAGCGCCAATCGGTTTCTATCCCGACAGGTCATCTGGAACACGGGCTCAAGCCCTTTGTCTTTCAACAGATGGCAGGTAGCCAGTGAGCCCAGCCTCATCACTGAGCTTTGTTGGTCAGTAACATTGGCGGCAGTTACCCTCCCTAACAAGAGCTCAGCTACTTCTCCAATCTCATTGATATCAGTCCCTTTCAGCGGACCGACCTCGGCAGTTATTACGGACTTCTCTGCCTCCAAGAGTGACTTTAGACTCATTTCAACCTTCACCTCTTAGTCAGTTGTTCTAAATCAGCCGCATTGTTCAAAGCGGTGTGACCTCTATCTGGCGTGGTCTGTCCATCTTGCTGTAATCCTTTGGTGGAACGAACTCCTTTATCTCGTCCAGCTTGCCCAATCTTTTTAGCCGCTCATATATCAAAATCCAGGCACAGTCATGCTCGGGATCTTGCTCACACTTACCATCCTTAGAACCTCCACACGGACCATTAAGCAGTCCCTTAGCACACTGGGTCATGGGGCAAATACCGGCGAACTGGCCAAGTAAACACTCGCCACATTGCATGCAAATCTCGGCAAAATGGCCTGGTTTCTCCTCCTTACCTATAAATAAGGTGTCCAATGCTGGAAAAACAGGCTTATCGCTGTAGAGGCCAACAGTTTGAACTCCGTAGGCACAGGACATCACCAAGATACAATCAGCCTCCTCAACATCCTTGGCGTTCTCCGCCAGAGCCTCCCTAGTGAGCTCGTCGCAAGCTGTAGGGATTACCATCCACCCAGTAACCTTCTTGCCATCGGCTTCAAGCTTATCTTTCATCGCCAGAACCTCGGATTTACCACCGGTATGCAGCATGGTGGCACAAGTGCCACATCCAATAAGATACACCTTATTGCACCGGTTAAGGGAATGCACAACCTCTTCCAATGGTTTTTGCCTTGTAATCGTTATCATCTCATTGTCCTACCTTGCTTTTATTTGATTCGGTTTTCATAATCATTTCTAAAATACTGTAGACTATCTGTTACTGGGATAGGAGCCGCTTGCCCCAGGCCACACAATGAGGAAAGCATCATAGCACTTGATAACTCTTCTAGTACTCTAATATCCTTCTCCATACCCTCGCTACGAAAGAACCTCCCCAAGATTTCAACCATGGCTTCAGTTCCTTCTCGACAAGGAGCACATTTACCACAAGATTCCTCAGCAAGAAATTCCATAGTTCTATAAACAATATCTATTACATCCCTGCTTTGATCAAATACGGTTATGGCTCCAGCGCCAAGGATAGTTTCAAAAGACAGGGCGGTATCTATCATATCGTAAGGCACAAGCCTTCCGGTGGCACCACCTACCTGAACCATTTTGACCTTTTCGGCTAAAGCTAACTCCTCGACCAATTCCTTCAGCCGAGTCCCTAGGACTAATTCATATACGCCAGGCCTTTTCACATCCCCACTTACCGAAAAGACCTTGGTGCCTTTGCTCCGCTCAGTCCCTATTTGATTGAACCAACTGGCTCCATTGAGGATGATTTGAGGGATATTCATCAGGGTTTCTACATTATTGATAATGGTTGGTTTTCCCCACAGCCCTTTAGTTGGTGGAAATGGAGGTCGATAGCGAACCTCCCCCCTCTTACCCTCAATGGAATCCATTAGCGCTGACTCCTCACCACATACATAAGCACCAGCTCCTTCACGAATATCGATATCTACATGTTGCAAAAACCCTCTTTCTTTGGCTTGATCAATAGCATTCACCAACGAATCAAGTAGGTGATGATATTCGGCCCGCAAATAAATATAGCCCTGCTTAGCTCCAATGGCGTGAGCAGCAATTGCTATCCCTTCAATGAGGGTAAATGGGTCATTTTGCAGAATATACCTATCCTTAAATGTCCCCACCTCTCCTTCATCTGCATTACAGATAACATATTTCTCATCCCCCGGGGCATTTCTAGCCAACTCCCATTTCAAGCCGCAGGGAAAACCAGCCCCTCCCCGACCCCTCAGCCCCGATGCTTTTACCTCTTCTATTATTTCTTCTGGTGTCATCTCTTTCTGAGCTTTTTCTAAAGCCCTAAAACCATCCCTGGTTAAATAGGTAGTTATATGCCTAGGGTCAATAACCTCGCAGTTTTTCAAGACAATCCGTTTCTCTGACACTGATAATCCCCTGCCAATTCTTTATTATTATTTATATGACTTCAGAATTTGTGATATTTTACCCGGGGTCAGATTAACATGAACATCATTATTAATCAGCATTGCCGGGGCCTCATCGCAGGCCCCGATGCAGTTGGTTAATTCAAAGGAAAACTTGCCGTCAGGGGTGGTCTCACCGGGTTTTATCCCGATTTCATCTTCCACGCTCTTAATTATCATCTGGGAGTTTTTGAGATAGCAGGGAAGGCTTTTGCATATCCTAATTACATTCTTGCCCAGCGGCTTGGTGGAGAGGAAAGAATAGAAGGTGGCTACTCCGTATACCTCGCTTATGGAGACATTTAAGGAGTGAGCTGCCTCAACAATGAATTCCTCGGGCACATAACCAAACTCACTTTGCGCCCTCTCCAGCATGACTAGCAGGTTTTCTTGTTCTTTACCTTGGGGCAGAACTCCCTCCTGGCCTTTACTCATTTTCCCCTTTCCAGTTGGTAACTAGGCAATCAGCTACTTATTACCAATGGTCTTCCTTTCTTCTCTTCCCCCACTTCCCTCGGCTTGCTCAATGCTCCCGTTGGACAAATGTCAATACAGACATTACAATCTTGGCAAACCTCCTTGTCTATTGGTTGATCGAAGTCGACCACAACCTTGGAATTGAAACCTCTATAGGCGATGCCGAATACGTTCTGCTTGGCTATTTCATTACAAGCCCTTACACATCTCCAACATAAAACACACTTTGATAAGTCCCGTTGAATATAGGGACTAACATCCTCTATCGGATAATAGCGCTTCCTCGTCTGAAATCTGGGAAGTCCTACCTCCAGGTCGGCCGCAATCTTGCGCAGTTGACACACATTGGCCTTTTCACACATATAGCAGGAACCACAGTGACTAGCCAGTAAAAGTTCTACTATCACCTTACGAGTTTCTAAAACCTTTGGAGAATGGGTATAGATAACCATCCCTTGAGTGATTGGAGTATGACAGGAACCGACTAGAGTCCTTGAGCCCTCAACCGCAACTACGCAAATACGACAAGCTCCAATGGGAGTCAATTCAGGACTATGGCACAGAGTGGGAATATCTATGCCATTTTGTTGTGCGAGCTCAAGGATGGTCATTCCTTCACAGCCGCTAACTTGAGAACCATCTATTGTTACAGTTATCTTTTCGATCTTTCTCACCATACCTACTATACTTCGAGCCAGGAATCAGAATAAAGCGACTCACCGGTGAGCACCCTGACCGTCTTTACATACTTTACCTCTTCCTCACTCAGGCTGGAGAGGTCGGGCCTCTCACCATCCATTACCCTATCTACCAGGTCGACAATCTGTGGCCTCTCTCCGTGAGCTATTGCGACCAGCTCAGAGTCAAAGATATCGACTATAGCCGAGTGTAGCCCATGCCGCATAAGCATTACCATATAGGTCCGATTAAGCCAGGGGCGAAGGTGGTCAGGCGTACCATTAGATATATTAGATAGGCCCACGGTAGATTTGGCTCCAGGAGCAATGTCATTGAGCATGCTCATAAACTCCACGCAGGCTTTCACCTGGTTGATTTCCACCGACACCGGGCTAGCGATAGGGTCTATCCAGATCTCCTCGTTAGAAATCCCCATTTCATTGGCGGCGTACATAAGCTCAGCAACTATAACCCCCCTCTCAGCGGCATCGCGAGGCATACCCTCCAGCCCCCACAAAAGACCAATCATTTCGGCGTTGTATTTCTTTACCAAGGGTAATTCCTCTTCAAATCTGGCCGGCGAGATGGAGTTTATCAATGCCTTACCTTTGCACACCTTTAGCCCAGCCTCCATAGCCACCGGGTTCGTCGTATCCAGTGACAACGGCGCGTCGGTAACCTCTTGTACTGTGTTGACCACCCAAGCCATCAGCTCATCTCCCGCCTTCCGAGCTGGACCGATATTGAGGTCAAGATAGTCCGCGCCAGCCTCAACCTGGGACTTAGCCAGGTCCTGAATAGGCTTGGGGTCTCTATTCCTCAGCGCCGGCCCGATGGACCTGGACATAATGTTTATGCTTTCTGCGATAAGGATCATTGCGTTCCTCCTATGGATTCCACGTCTTGAGATACGCTGGGATGAGAGACCCCTCCCTGGGACCAACCAGAATCTCCCAGCCAGGCAGCTCCTCCTCCAGTCCACCACTTTCAGCAGCAGCGTAGCCCGGAATAACCAATTTACGATGTTTGACCTTGTCCTCAATCCCGGATTTCTTGACGAAGGGACCAATGGCGTCAGCAACGAATTTGCCCGCCGCCCATGCCGTCATTACCGAGAGGCCCTCAGTGTCTTTGACCAGTAGGTAGCTGGGAACCTTGCTGTTTTCCATCTCACCAGAGACAATGAAATAGGTAAGCGAGAAGTTGCTAGTAACAAGCACCGGTGAGTTTTCATCGGGGTTATTGATCTCATAGATTCCCTCGGTAGTAGCCAGCGGTCGCTGCGGATCGGTGTAGATATTTAACCTTTCCACGAGTAGAGGGAACAGGCTTTCCCCCTGGAAGTCGGACAACACGATGATCCCGGCATATTTGGCCACGAAAACAGATGCGATCACCGCCTCCTTCATCGGGTCATTAGTCATCTCACATGGGAACACAATTGTGGGGAAGCCCAAGGGTCGAAACTGCTTAGTCAAGGGGGCACTCCTGATGATCACCTGGTCCTCAAACGCCTTACGCAGAGTTCTTGACCCCGAATCGAGAACTATATCATTTACCCCAGCCTCGGTTAATTTGGTAGTTAGTTCAGCAAGTTTCTCTAGGCCAGGGGCCTTTGCTGCTATCGAGCACGAACTTTCCTTGGCCAAACCAGCCACGCGTTCCGCGTTTTCTTCAGTAGCAGCGTAGAGCAGTGGTTTCCTGTCAGCGCAAGCCTTCAAGCCCGCAGCCAGGATGTCAGGATTATCGCTCATCAGGATAATGCTGCAATCACTCTCTTGCTTGACTTTATCAACTAGGCCGGCGAACTTGCCGGCATCCCCTGACTCACACTTTATCGCTACTAACTCAGGACGAAGAATGAGCCCAACCCTTTCATACTCGAGTTGGAACCTTTCCAGTCGAGCGTTGACTTCGGCTTCGTCCATAGTATCACTGATAAGAATAGCAAAACCGGGAGGGTTATCGAACCTCTTCTCGTGACGAAACATTACGGTCTCGCCGCCGACCTTCAGCGCTCGGTCACCAACACCCATAGTAACCGGCCTAATGGGAGGTGTTGATGCTGCCTCCAATTGAGCTTTTGCTTCCTCAGAGACATAGGGGCAGAGCGAAAGTTCTGCCTTACCCGCAGCCAGTTTCATGGCGAAAGCAAGACAGGTAGGGTCCCCACACTCCTTGCAGTTCGTCTTGGGGAGTAACTTGAATATCTCTATGCCGGTAAGCGCCATTTTACCAACTCCTTTCCTTGTAGCGCGAGGTTTTAGCCTCGCCCGAAGCGACCCTAAAGGGTTGCGCTACAGATCCTAGCCTAGTATCGGGTCCATTGTAAGCGCAGGGTGCCCCTTTTCCTCCAGGAAGGGGAGAATCTCTTCCTCGGAAATGCCTATCGTCTCGTCAGCGATCATATCAAGCAAGTTGGGAACACCCAGCTCCTCTCCCCTGGCTTTGATTCGCTCGCCAATCTCCTCCTTTAGACTAGTGGGCATCCACACCATTCTTAATAGGCTACCATCAGCGCTAAGGAACTTCCTCTGGGTGGTATTGTACTTGCCATGACCAACGAAGCCCGGGGTGCTTAAGCCACCACCAATAGTCCCAGCGAGGGTAGTGAACCTCATCCCGCAAGGGGTCTCCCCAGTGTACTCCCGATTCACCGTCATTACTCCATTACAAAGAGGAACGACAGCCGCAATACACTCACAACAGCCACAGGTGGTCATGGGGTCGTTCACAATACTGTAGAAGTTATAGTGGTCTATGCTCCCCCGAGAAGCCTTGAACACAAACTCGTTTACCCCTTTCCACTGACCCAGCGTGGGATCAACGACTTCACCCTTCTCCACCGGCTGATTGGGACCAGTTGGATTAATCTCGAAAGCCGCCTTACAATCCATCCAGTTGTAGGAGCCACAAAGGCCAGTCCTCTCCGGGCTGATTACACAAACATGGCTCGGAGCAAAAGACTGACACAGGGTGCACGAGTAATATATCTCGGTAGTTTCATCAGTCATGCCCTCAATTCGAGCGTCCCTAGCGTGGTGTACTTCCCTTGCCTGTTCAATGATCTCCCTTACTTTGTCGTCCTCGGTATAGAGTTTTACCTGTAACTTATCAAATATTCGACCAAAATCCTCATGCAGCTTTGCGTGCAGGATGTCGCCAATGTGCCTCAGCGTGAAGCCTTTCTCCTTGGCTGTGTTACTAATTCGTAACCAACCAATGTCTCTCTGCCCCTGGTGCCACACGCCTTGAGCATAGTTCACCAGGTGGTGAATCTGGCGCTCTAAAATGGGCTCGTAGTCCGCCTCCATCTCTCTGCCAGCCACCTCCACGACTATGGCCAGGGGTAAGGAACTCCCCTGGGCCATATCAGTTACGTCGGGGCCAATCACCTCAATCTTTCCATCATCTACCTCGTCCATTCGCTTGGTGGTAACAAACTCCAGCATAGGCGTTCTGCCGCCGCCAGTTTCCATATAGAACTCGTCTTTGCGGATTCTCTCGCCCTCGAAGGCAGGGCCAAAGGCTACTGGGATCGGCACCTCAGCCGCAGCAACTTTGATTCCCCTCACCTCTATTGCTTTGGACACTATCTTATCGTGGGGAACATCGGAAACAACATGCTCGTAGGTGCAGACTCCGGTAGGCAGAATCTCAGGTATCGGGGTATCGGCAATGACCGGGAAGCCGAAGTTGACGCAACCCAAGGCATTTGCGTACCACTCATCAGTTACCAAGCCCAAAGGAATACCGAAGGCAAAGGTGCGGTCCTTATTATAGATAAGGTGTTTTCTGAACTCCCCCGGTCCAATGCCGCCAAAGGTAAAACCTACCCTGATGGCAAAGCCAGCGGCAAATACGGCGGCGGTAACGTCAGGGCCAAAGGAGACCAAGCGAACTGGCCACCCAATCTGCACCCCTGCCTCTATGAGCTGCTCTGAAAACCTCTTCCCGTTGTGCTCAGCACACATAAAGACATAAATGGTCTTCTCCTGAAGCTCCTGCGCAATGCTCTTGGCAATTTCTGTACTTGGCGCGGCACCGAGGACGGCGGCAAAGCCAGGAGCAGTGCCATCGACAAATTCAATACCCCTCTTTCTAAGGATTACATCACTGGCGGCACCTAGCCAGATATTGTCTCCAACGGGGTCTTCCTCTTTAGTATAGAAGCCGGGCTCCTCCAGATACCTTATAGCTTCAATAATCTCGTCGGCAAAGAAGGTTGCCATCCCGGCATCAAGGGCTGGTCCCAGGTAAGGCAGGTGATGCTCCTCCCTCACCGGTGGGGGAAGAAGGGCCTTACATCTTTTCAGCACTTGCTCCATGTCACCCAGCTTTTCCACCGGGATGCCCAAAATCCCATAAATCACTGGCAGATAGTAGGCAGTATTGGGAAAGCCAACCGGTTCATTTGCCCCCCACTTATCCATCGCCTCTTGCCACTTCTTATCAGCTTGGCCCACGATTTTATGTGCTCCCCTAATAGCTGCTGACGCAATTATCTTGGACATCCTGAATCCTCCCCTGTTTCTAATTTCTACTAGTTATGCCGATTAGACTGCTTACAACTCCCGTCTCATCGCCATATCGAAGAGAACCCTTTCCCTAGCCTTATCGATACCTAGCGCCTTGCGCTTCTTATCAATATGCTCAATCATCATGTGGGCTCCCTTAATCGGGTCTGGCTCGAACGCCCACATCCCACCATACATATTTTCAAACTCCTTGAACAGGAATTCAGTTACTTCGGGACTCCCTAAGGTTGGCCAGTTAACCCCAAATACCGTAAATACCCCCGAGCCAACGAAGTATTGACCAATGGAAATCGCCTTCTCGCTCATCCACTCCGGGGCGGCACCAGCTACTGGCAGATCGCTGATGTCATCGCCCAGTCCACCATCCTTTACCATGGCGGCGGCGGCCATCAAGATGCGACTGTTATCGACGCACGAACCCATATGCAACACCGGAGGAATACCTACTGCCTCACACACCGAAGCCAACCCCTCGCCAGCATATTGGGCCGCTGCCTCTGGTACCATCAACCCAGCCATAGCACAGGCAATAGCGTTACAGCCAGTCGTTACTACCACTACATCGTTCTTGATAAGCTCCTTAACCATCTCAACGTGGCCGTAGTTGTGTTGTACCCGGGCATTATTACAGCCAACGACGCCAGCTAACCCCCTGATCCGGCCATTGATGATGTTGTCATTGAGCGGTCGGTAGGAAGCACGATAGACGCCGCCTAGCAGGTAGTTGATGGTTTCATGGCTGAAGCCAGCTACCTGGTAGGTCTGCTCCTCGGGAATCTCGATGTTGCTTCCCCTGTTGGGGAAATTATCGATGGCGGTCTTGACTATAGCCCTGGCCGATGCCATGGCGTTATGCTCGTCAAACTCGATATGCCTAGCTCCGGGAATCCTACCTTTAGGTGCGGTGGTGATAATTTTGGTATGGTAGCACTCGGCCACAGTGACTATGGACTGCATAATACACTGAATATCTACCACCATAGCCTCTACCGCCCCGGTGGTTATTGCCAGCTCTTGCTGCAAGAAATTCCCCGCAATGGCTACCCCGTGGCGCATCAATATCTCGTTAGCGGTGCAACACATTCCGGAGAGGTTTATCCCGCTAGCCCCTTTAGACTTAGCCAACTCAACCATCTCGGGCTCTTGAGCGGCAGCTACAATCATCTCAGAAAGCAGCGGCTCGTGGCCATGAATGATAATGTTCACCTGGTCTTTCTCAAGCACACCCAGGTTTACCTTACCTAACACTGGCGTTGGGGTCCCGAACAGGATATCCTGGAGTTCGGTAGCAATCATACTACCACCCCAGCCATCGCCTATAGCCGCCCTTACCCCCTGGCGCAGCAGGCTTCTGTAATCTTGATCCACCCCGATATGGGTTCGGTGCATTATCTCCACGATTTCCCTATCTATGCCTCGTGGAGCAACTCCCTCACGCTGCCACACCTCCTGGCGCTTCAGCGGCGCCCTCCTGAGGAATAGCAGCTCACCCGCCTGCTTGCCAAACTCGGCCAAGCATATTTCACCTATATCAACCGCTATTTCGTTGTTGCTCCGCTCTCCGATCTCCACACCCAGATCCAGAGCCAGTTGCAGCAGCTTCTGCTCGTCCTTAATCTCATAGCCTGAAGCCTCTCCCTTAGCCGCCGCCAGGAAGAGCTCGGCAACGCCACGACCGTGGTCGGAGTGGGCAGACGCCCCACCAGCCACCATGCGGATGAAGTTCCGCGCGGCAATGGTCTCCGCCGTTGCGCCACAGATACCTCTCCTCTTCAGTTTCTCCTCTGGTGTTTCCTCTTTCCCCTTAGGTAAAGGAACCCGACACGGTCCCATCCCGCAATGCTTACAGCAACTGCCGACCACTCCTATGGGACAGGGCTTCATCGTTTCCGCTCTATCGAAAGCGGTATTGACTCCATCACGGGCCGCCTTCTCTATCATCTTGATACTAGCTGCATCAATGCTCTTGCTCTTTGCTTCTGCCATCTTACCTTCACCCTTCAATTATTGTTCTGCTGACAGTTCAGCAATTATCTCTTTAACCAGTCTTATTGCCTCTGGATGTCTCATTACCAACACGTCACCGCCGGCCAGAAGTAGAACCGTGGCTGACATGGCTTCCAGCAAGATACCCCTCTTCTTAACGTCTCCAAGCTTGGGGTCTTCCTCAGTTGGAAGGCCTGCCTCCTTAGTCTTCCACACCTCTTTCGCCAGGTTACAAATGATGGGGAACTGGAGTTTCTCATCCTGCTGGGTCAATGCCGCCATCCTGATTCTCTCCATCACCGAGTAACAATACTCAATGCCATATCCTATACCACTGACAGTAGGATCCATCATGATTTGCTCGTCAGAAACACCAAGGTTACCCAACAAGATATTGAGTTGCTTGGCCAGATTTATGTCTATCGGCGTTGACGCCCCCACCGTGTGCTTATAACCAATAGCTGCAGCACCAATCCGTTTATGGTCTGCTTCCTCAACCGGTCCGATAGTCAACTGCTTCCCCTGGCACTGCTCGGCTACGATTCTAAATACCTCGGTATCTTCATCATGATTAGCCGTACCCCAGACGATTAGGGGAACATCAATAGCATCTGCCACCTTCTTTACAATAGCAGCGGCTTCCTCAGCCGGCCGGTTCAGTCCGTTAGGGTCAGTGCTAATCAACTGAAGAGCAATCATCTCAGCCCCATAGTCGTCTATACATTTCTTTGCCCAGGCAACCGGGTCATCGGTCACGCCGGCAAAGGGCTCTAAAGCAGCCTCAGGCCATCCATCAGGCTGCATATCCCACACCTCCATGGCTATTCTGGGCAGGCGAGGCATTTCACCTTCAAACAGATAGAAGGGATACACCGCCTCTCCACCAACGGTAATAGCTTTATCTCCGGTGCCTAAAACCACCTCTCTTACTTTCCCGCTATACGATATCTTAGGAATTTCAAACGCCATTACCAACCCTCCTTAGCTAAGCTGGGGTCTTCCGCTTTTCACTGCCGTACCAATCTTTGCTGAACCAGTACCTCTCACCAGTCTCTAGGTACTTGAGTTTATCCGCCCTGCTACCTAGCTTCTGCCTCCACCTGCCAAGTTCCTCACCCTCAGGCACACCATCTTCGTAGGTATCCCCCAATATCTCAACCTCTTTCCCATATGCGACTGATTCCTTTTTCTCAACCTTATACTCCATTTTTACCTCCCAGCCTAGTCTAAGCCAGCAGCCAGCTTTGCTGCTCTTACTGTATTCATCATAAGCATAGTGATGGTCATCGGTCCCACTCCACCAGGCACCGGCGTAATCGCTTTAGCCTTTTCCTTGACCGCGTCGAAGTCCACATCCCCACACAGGATACGCTTGCCTTCCGGCGTCTCGCCTAGCTGGTTGACGCCGACGTCGATGACCACTACTCCGTCTTTCACCATGTCGGCGGTGATAGCTTTGGGTCTGCCCGCCGCCACAATCAGTATATCAGCTCTCTTGGTATGGAATGACATATCCTTGCTTCGTGTGTGGCACACAGTCACGGTTGCATTAGCCCCCTCCCTCTTTTGCAGAAGGATGTTAGCTATCGGCTTGCCTACGATATTGCTCCTACCGACAATCACCACCTCCGCACCTTCGATCTTAACCCCAGACCTGATTAGAAGCTGCTGGATTCCGTGTGGAGTGCACGGCAGATAATCTGGCTCTCCAATCATCAATTTGCCCACATTCACCGGGTGAAAACCATCCACATCCTTTTTGGGATCGATGGCATAAAGAACCTCGGTCTCATTGATATGCTTAGGCAGGGGTAACTGGACGAGAATACCGTGAATCTTCGGATCTTTGTTCAGTTTGTCGATTAGGGCGAGCAGATCTTCTTGAGTGGTGTCCGCTGGTAAGTCGTGTCTCTCAGAATAGATGCCGAGAGCATGGGATGTCTTCTCTTTCTGCCCAACGTAAACCTGTGAAGCCGGGTCTTCACCCACCAAGACGGTAACCAATCCTGGTACGAGATTATGCTTCTCCTTGACTTCGGCAATTTCCTGTTTTAGCTCCTCGCGAATCTCTTTGGCAATCTCAGTGCCGCTAATTATCTCTGCTGGCATTTGTGACCCCCTTAACAAAATTATTTCGAGACAGATTTCCCCTGCCATCAATTAAGAATCTTTGCCATCAACTCGCTAACCGCCGTCACTGCCTTGGAGGTATCAGGCAGGTCAAGGAGTGGCTTTTGCTTGATATCATACTCACGCACTTCCTCATCCCAAGGTATTATACCTGCGGGCTCAATTCCTAGTCTAGATAGCTCCTCGGTGATGAGAGGGTCCAGTGCCGAAGGGACAAAGCTAATTACTACCGACTGCTTGTGCACCACCAGTTTGAGTTCAGCCACCAGGTCCCTTATTCGAGCAACAGTTCGCACACCTTTTACCGAATGGTCGGATACTATCATTAGCACATCGACATTCTGGGTGGTTCTGCGCGATAGGTGCTCCATCCCTGCCTCATTATCCATAACAGTATAATCATAATTCTTAGCTAGGGAATCGGCAAATTTCTTCAGGATAAGATTGGGGTAACAGTAGCATTCTGGGCCCTCACCCCGCCCCATCGTTATAAGGTCAATCTGCTTAGTTTCAGCAACAACCTCGTTCAGTTTATATTCCAGATAAGCCTCCTTGGTAAATCCGGGTGGGATATTTATTTTGTCCCTTTGAAACTCATCCAGAATCAAGCCGACAGTCTTCGTAACATCAATCCCTAGACTCTCTCCCAGGTTAGAATTGGGGTCAGCATCAATCGCCAGAACCGGCCCCTTACCATTCCTGGTCAGGTAGCGAATTATCAAGCTTGCGATAGATGTCTTTCCACTGCCGCCCTTTCCAGACACAGCAATGTTGAAACTCAAACTGTTAACCTCCGCTTCTATTGAGAAACTACTAAAACAGCCCCGTTACCTTCCCGGTTTTCACATCTACATCGACCTTCCTGAAGGCAGGATCAGATGACGTACCTGGCATTAAGCTAATGGCTCCGGCGCAGGGACAGAGGAACTTGGACCCGGAATAAATTAAAACATCACGGATGGGCAAAGTCCACCCTTTGGGCACCCCCTTCACCGCTGGATCGTGGGTGAGACTCAGGTGAGTTTTCACCATCATTGTGGCGTAATCATCGTATTTGTTGTCGGACTCAAGCTGCTTGGCCTTGGCCTCGGCGTCAGCGGTCCAGGACACACCATCAGCCCCATAGACAACCTTGGCGATCTTGTCAACCCGCTCCCGCAGTTTCATCTCCAAGGGGTAGAGGAAATTAAATTCGCTCTCCTGTTCGCAGGCTTCCATCACTACATCAGCCAACTCCAAGGCACCATCGCCGCCATCGGCCCAATGTGTAGCCACGGCGCAGCGCGCCCCAGCGTCCTCGGCTGCCTTTCGTACCAACGCGATCTCATCCTTGGTGTCGGTATGGAAGGAATTGATGCACACCACCGGGTTGATACCGGAAGTCCTGATGACATTGATGTGATGCACCATATTGGGCAGACCCTTTTCCAAGAGAGCCAGATTCTCCTTGGCGTACTCTTCAGGTAGGGCAATGCCAGCCACCACTTTGGGACCACCGCCGTGCATCTTCAGCGCACGAATAGTAGTGGTCAGAACCGAGACATGCGGTTTAAGACCACTCAAGCGGCTCTTGACGTTCCAGAACTTCTCGAAGCCGATATCGGCAGCAAAGCCGCTCTCGGTGACATGGTAGTCAAACATCTTCAAGCCAATGCGGTCGGCGATGATCGATGACTGGCCCACGGCGATGTTGGCAAACGGGCCAGCATGCACCATACACGGCTGATACTCCACCGTGCAACAGAGGGTGGGATTGACGGTATTTCGCATCCAGGCAGTCATGGCACCACCCACCTCCAAATCCCCGGTGGTAACGACACTGCCTTTCTTATCAAATGCCAAGGTGATCTGATCCATCCTCTCCCGCAGGTCGGCCAAATCCCTGACAATGGAAAGCATGGCCATGAGCTCGGAACTCACCGCGATGCCGAACTTGGACTGCATGGTGAAGCCATCCATGCGCCCGCCGAGGCCGATGACGATATTGCGCAGGCTCTGGGCACAGAAGTCCATAATCCAGCCCATCTCCACCCTCGTAGGGTCGATGTCCAGGCGGCGCGTCCTGGTTAGCCTGGCCAATTGCTCGTCATTGTAGTTACGCTCGTGCTGCATCCTCGATGTAAGAGCAACCATGGCCAGGTTATGGGCATTCATGATATCGTTGATGTCCCCGGTAAGGCCCATAGAAAACTCAGTCATTGGGATTAGTAACGCGTTACCGCCGCCGGCAGCAGTGCCTTTGATATTCATGGTGGGTCCACCTGAGGGCTGGCGGATGCAGCCTCCCGCATTCTTTCCTCGCTTGCCCAGACCTTCCAAGAGGCCCATAGTGGTTGTGGTCTTTCCCTCACCCAGAGGTGTGGGGGTTATGGCGGTTACCTCAATATACTTGCCGTCTGGTTTATCCTTTAGACGCTCAATAATCTTCAGGAAGTCGAGCCTGCATATTCTCGCGAACGGAATGATCTCGTCCTTCTCCAGACTTAGTCTTTCCCGCCACTCATCAGGGCTTGGCATGTTTGCTTCGGCTGCCTCCGCAATCTGCCAGCCCTTCATCCTTACCGCATCGTATGCCACAAAAACCTCCTTCTTTTAACTATTTTGGGAACTCCCGATTTGGACCTTTATCTTCTTGTCTTATGGTACGTTCCTTAATACCTCCTTTATTCCATCAACCTGCCACATTAGCAGTTGGAAACAAAGCCTGATAAATATTTCTCACTTCATCAGTAATCCGCTGGCTGGAATCAAGCAGGGGAAGATTACCAAGGTCAGCGTCAACCAATGCCTGGTCATAAGGAATAAAACCGAGAAACTCAAAACCAGGGAGGCTAGAGATTATAAACTCCTTATCAGATTGGCTACGAATCTTGTTTCCGACCACAGCAAGGTTTTGTAAGCCAATGTCTTTCGCCAGTTCAGCGATTCTATAGGCTGTTTCAATGCTTCGTCTGCCCGGCTCCACCACTATGATCAGCTTATCCACCACCTTTGCTGTTCCTCGGGCTAGATGTTCTATTCCAGCCTCCATATCTAAAATAACCACCTCATTCCTTGCCAGAAGCAGGTGGGCCAGCAAAGCTTGCAGTAAAGCACCCTCTGGGCAATAACAACCGGTGCCACCCCTCTTAATCCGCCCCATTACCATTAGCTTAATTCCTTCATGTTCTAAGGAGTAGTTCTCCGGCAGGTCATCAACCTTGGGGTTTAGCCTATAGAAGGGTGCACTTTGGCCAGGTTTAGCCCCTGTTCTTTCTTCAATGAGGTCACTCATCTCAGATATGGGCATTACCTTATCCGGGTTGGGGAAACCGAGGGTAGCTGCTAGATTAGCGTCAGGGTCTGCATCTATGGCTATCACAGAGTAACCGGCATCAGCAAATGTCCGAGCAAGGCGAGAAGCTAACAAAGTCTTCCCAACCCCACCCTTACCGCTGATTGCAATCTTCATCGGCACCTGCTATACAAAAAAAGCTGAGACTTGGGAAAAAGCACCAGCCCTCAGCTAATCTTTAGGCTAACCCTAGTATGTACTATTTAGAGCACCGCAGTAAATAGTATGTGAATGCTGAAAAAGTCAAGGATCTGCCCTTGAGCTAACCCCCATTCTAAGTTATCATTCACTCAGCAAATCTATTGAGGAGTATATCTGATGCTGAGAGCCAAATCAAGCCAGGTTTCCTTCTACGGTAACCATCCTTCATCCGGTGAAGGACGATCGGGTAATCCCCCATAATCACTT
>JAUWRG010000061.1 GCA_030610655.1 Dehalococcoidia bacterium | reverse complement strand
TCTCATATACGAGGAATTTAAAGGAACCGGGAATATGGAACTTCATCTTTGCCGCAGGCTTTTGGAACGCAGGATCTTCCCCGCCATGAACATCCAGCGTAGCGGCACCCGTCACGAGGAGCTACTTATGGATGAGGCCACACTACAGAAGGTCTGGCTACTACGGCGAATGGCAAATCTATTAGCATCAAACACCCAAAACCCCACCGAGGCCACGGAATTGATACTGGAGCGATTAGCCAAGACACAATCCAACGCTGAGTTCCTCGCTACTCTAGCTAAGGAGCTGTAAAAAAGGCACAGCAGCCAACAGCGCAACGTTAGCATAGCGTTGAAAAATCAAAAACTCTTGTTCCCCCTCAAGCGCCATACCTGTTTTCGCCCCCTTTTCGCCCAGTGTTCACATCTTTTCAGGAGCAGTCATCCCCATGAGATGAAGAGTCTTCGCCAGAACAATTTGGGCAGCCTCAACCAGCTTGAGACGAGCTGAGGTGAGCGCGTTATCAGATGAAATTACACGACACTTCTCATAGAAGTTATGGAAAGTGGTTGCCACATCCAAAGCATAATAAGGGAGGTGATGGGGTTCCAGAGTTGAGGCTACCAACTCCAGCACCTCTGGTAGCTGGAGCATATTCCTGATTAGGGCGAGTTCGGAGTCACCAGTGAGCAACGAAACGTTCCCCTCTTTATAGTCAATGCCCCGCTCCTGGGCCAGACGGAGGATGCTAGCAATACGAGCGTGACCATATTGAACATAGTAGACTGGGTTATCCGATGAGTGGCGTTTCGCCAGCTCCAGGTCGAAGTCCATCTGGCTATCGGCAGAGTGAGACAGGAAGAAGAAGCGACAGACATCGGGACCAACCTCATCTACAAGCTCACGAAGGATAATGATTTCGCCTGTACGTTTCGACACCCGGAGCGCCATTTCCCCACGCTTCAGAGTAACCATCTGTGAGATGATGATCTGGAGCCTCCCTGGGTCGATGCCCAGAGCACTTACTACTGCCTTCATTCTAGAGACATGCCCCTGATGGTCTGCACCCCAGATGTTGATCACCTTGGAAAAGCCACGCTCGATGAATTTATTGTAGTGGTAGGCGATGTCAGTGGCAAAATATGTTGGAGCGCCATCACTTCGCACCAGCACGTTATCCTTATCCTCACCAAGGGCAGTTGAGGTGAACCAAACCGCTCCCTCTTTCTCACTAATGTAGCCTCTCTCTTTGAGGAAAGCCATCACCCTGTCATATTGCCCTTGTTCGAAAAGGCTATTTTCACTGAACCAGACATCGAAGGATACACCCAATGCTTCAAGGTCGGACTTAATAGTCTTCATGACCTTAGCCACTCCAATCTTGCCCAGTTCGGCTGGCTTGTCTGATAGCTTTCCCCCCTCTTCAGCGATGATCTCTCTTGCAATATCCATCATGTATTCGCCGAAGTAGCCCTCGGAGGGCATCTGGGCATCAATCCCCAGTGCCTGCTGATAGCGCGCATAAAGGGAACGGTAGAAGGCATCCATCTGGCCGCCAGCGTCGTTAATGTAATATTCCCTAACTACATCGTATCCCGAGGAAGCAAGCACACTTGCCAGCGTGCTTCCCAGGATGGCACCTCGCCCATGCCCAACATGAAGGGGACCTGTAGGATTGACACTTACAAATTCCACTTGCACCTTGGCACCCTTCCCCAGGTCAACATCTCCATATCGCTCGCCGGAACTTATGATGCCCTCCACCTGCTTGGTGAGCCACTCGCTCTTCAGTGAGAAGTTGATGAAACCAGGCGATGCCACAGCGATGCTGTCAATCTCGTCAGGTAGCTGTATAAGACTGACGAGGTTCTGGGCGATGGTCAGTGGATTCATCCGTGCCGACCTTGCCAGTTTCAATGGGAGAGTTGAGGCATAGTCACCATGCTCTGGATTCTGGGGGCGCTCCAGCACAATATCAGGCATAGTTACCGGAGGAAGTAAATCCCTCCTCTGCGCTTCAAGGACCGCCTCTTTCAGAAGAATTGTGATCTCGTCTTTTATCATCACGCCTCCACACCGGTGAATCCGTCCTGCCACAGCCGAGCCATCTCCCCCGCAAGGAGCTGGTGTTCAGGCGAAGAGAGCTGCGGGTCCCCCTTGAACATACGAACCGCCTCTTTTCTGGCAAGCTCCAGGAGCCTCATGTCGGAGAGCTTGGCCATCTTCAGGTCGGGGAGGCCGCTCTGCCTGGTGCCAAAAAACTCCCCCGGCCCCCTGAGCTTCAAGTCCTCTTCAGCGAGCACAAACCCATCCTGGGTGCGCTCCAGGAGTCTCAGGCGATCTCTTCCCTCCAGCGTCGGATTCTCGGCGACTAGAATGCAATAGCTGGCCTGCTCCCCCCGGCCAACTCGGCCACGAAACTGGTGAAGCTGTGCTAGGCCGAAGCGATCGGCGCCCTCGATAAGCATCACCGTAGCATTGGGAACATCGATGCCAACCTCAACCACAGAGGTGGCCACCAGCATGTCCAGCTCTCCCCGCCGAAACCTTCTCATTACCTCTTCCTTGTCCGCAGCCTTGAGCCTGCCGTGGACCAGCCCAAGGTGAAGATCAGGAAAGACGTCAGTAGAGAGACGCTCATATTCGGTGATAGCCGCCTTGGTGTCGATGGCCTCCGACTCTTCAATCAGGGGACAGATAATGAAAGCTTGTCGTCCCTCACCGACCTCCTTGCGAATAAAGCGATAAGCCCTGTCCCGCTCCTCAGGTTCGAGCCACCTGGTCTTTATTTGCTGCCTGCCTTCTGGGAGCTCATCGATCACCGAGAGGTCGAGGTCGCCATAGAGAGTGAGTGCCAGACTGCGCGGGATGGGGGTGGCGGTCATTACCAGCAGGTGCGGGTTGGAACCCTTGTGACGAAGCACCGAACGCTGCATCACTCCGAAGCGGTGCTGTTCATCCACAATAGCGAGCCCGAGCTTGTTAAACTTCACCACCTGCTGAATTAGGGCATGTGTACCTACGACTATATCCACCCTTCCTTCCGAAATAGCCCGGTGCACTTTCTCCTTATCGCTCCTTTTCATACTTCCAGTAAGCAGGGCTAACGTGATCTCATGAGGCAATATGGATGAGAAGGCTCGCAGGCTACCCTCTAGATTTCCCTCCTCACCTGCTCGGGCTAAAAGAACAGAGATGTTGGTAAAATGCTGCTCCGCTAGTATCTCAGTGGGTGCCATAAAGGCACCTTGATAGCCACTAGCCACCGTGGCCAGGAGCGCTGCGGTTGCCACCACGGTCTTCCCACTGCCAACCTCACCCTGAAGAAGCCGGCTCATCGGCCTCACCTTTGCCAAATCGGCGAGGATCTGCTTGAGAGCACGTTGTTGTGCCCTGGTAAGAGCAAAGGGCAGGCAGTTGATGAACGTTTCCACAATCTGTTGATCAGGCTTGATAGGGCTTGCCTTACCACCCTCCCGCCATTCACGCCTCCGTAAGAACAGTCCCAACTGGATGAGGAACATCTCATCGAAGGCCAACCTTCTCCTGGCTTTATCCTTAAGGAACTCGTTTCCTGGATAGTGAGCCTGGTTTATCGCCTCGGAAAGCATAAGGAACTGGGCACGACTCCTTATATCCTCGGGGAGGAAGTCGGAAAGTTGCGGTGCCCAAAGATCCACAGTCTCTTTAACCAACCTCCTCACCACGCGAGGGCTTAGCCCCTCGGTGAGTGAGTAGACAGGGATGAGCCGACCGGTATGAGTCAAATCCTCGGTAAGGGGCTCGTATTCTGGGGATTGGAAAACCTTCACTCCCTTGAAGAGGCTCACCTTTCCGCTCAAGACCAGTTGTGAGTTAGTGTGAAGCTTCTTGGCTAGATAGGGTTGATTGAACCAGACAACCCTCATATTGCCGGTCTCATCGCCAACGATGGCCTCAGTGGAACGCCTACGACCCAGGTTGGTAACCTGTGCCTGCCAGACCGTGGCGACTACGGTCTGTTCCTCGCCTATCTCCAGTTGGGCGATAGTTTTCCTTTTGCTGTAGTCAATATGGCGCCTGGGGAAAAAGTAGAGCAGGTCATGCACCGTCTGAACTCCCAGGCGGCGAAACTTGGCAGCCTGATTAACGCTAATCCCCTTGAGCGCAGTAATTGGTGCATCGAGGTCTGCTTGCTTTTCAGGTGTTTTTGCCATCTCCTTTGGCTCGGCTGTTCTATCCTCTACCCCGTTGAGCCGATGAAGAACCTTTGTTACCCATTCCTCTCGCTGCCCCCTGTCTAAATTGGCATAACTGACCGGAAGCAACTCCCGGGGAAATTCACCCACCCAGCGTTGTAGATAGCGGTCCAGTCTCCCCACCACAGCATCATCACGATAACCCTTTTTTTGCTCCAACTCAAGAATTTTACGAAGCGTTGCTACATCCAAGGATACTACTCCACGGAAACGATGTAATGATAATGGGGTTCACCACTTGAGATCACTTCCACCTCAAGGTGGGGGTGGTTTTGGCGGAGCATCCTAGCAATTCCCTCAGCCTCAGCGCCCTCAGTATCGGCACCATAGTAGATGGTAACGATCTCGCTTCCCGCTATATCTACTTGGTCTATCATTTCTATTACAAGCTGGAGAATGCTATCACCAACGGCCGCCATCTCTCCGTCGAGAAAACCAATAGCTTGACCTGCCTTCATACTAAAGCCACCAATATTTGCCGAGCGCACCGCAGTGGTAACTTCAACCGTCTTTACCGCCAATCTAGCCTTTCCCATCGCCTTGACATTCGCCTCAAGATCCACTTCGTGGTCAAAGGCAAGTAGGGCTGCCACGCCCTGGGGGATCGTTTCCGTAGGCACAATCTCCACCCTTTTGGTGCTCAAACCTCGAACCTGCTCCGCACCAAGCACGATGTTGGAGTTATTGGGCAGGAGAATAACCTTATCAGAGCGCACCGTATCCACCGCGCTCAGTAGCTCCTCAATCGACGGATTCATCGTCTGGCCCCCGGGGACAACAGCGGTAACACCAAGACTCTTGAAAACCTCCGTAAGCCCTTTCCCCGAGACCACCGCCACTATAGCTATGTCGATCCAAGGTAAACGCTTCATGGCCATGAACTCCTCATGCTGCTCATCCATGTCTTCTACCTTCACCTGTCGTAGCGTGCCCAAAGATGCAGCATAGCTAATAGCAGAACCAGGATCCAAGCTGTGAAAATGGACTCTCACCACATTCTCATCCCCTACCACAATCACAGATTCTCCGATAGCCTCAAGCCTGGCTCTAATCTCATCAAGGCTCAGGTCTTGGCCCTCGATCATAAACTCGGTGCAGTAACCGTAGGAGAGTTCCCCATCGGCGACTTTGGGGATCTCGATAGGGATTTGCTGGGGCATTTCATATCCCTCGCCCACCTCGCCACGAAGGTAGCGCAAGAAACTATCAAGGATCACATAAAGCCCCAATCCCCCAGCATCAACCACTCCAGCCTCACGCAACACCGGGAGAAGGAAAGGGGTTCTAGCTACCGAATCCTTCGCCGCACTAGCGGTTGCCTCTACAATACTAAACAGGTCGTTACTCGCGGAAGCCTCCTCAGCCGCAGCGGAGGATTCCCTGATCACAGTAAGTATAGTGCCCTCTACAGGATTGCTCATAGCTTTATAGGCGAGGTTTGATCCTTCCTTCAATCCCGCCACCAGGTCGTTCCCTTCCAGGCAGTCCTTCCCATCGAGCTTTAATGCCAAGCCGCGTAAAATCTGAGAAAGGATCACCCCGCTGTTCCCACGTGCCCCCATTAGGGCACCGTGAGCTATAGAATGAGCAACCGTGGAGGCGTTCCCGTCTGCGCAGCGTGAAGCCTCCGCTACTGCCGAGCGCATGGTGAGAAGCATATTAGTCCCCGTATCACCGTCGGGCACGGGGAAAACATTAAGGGAATTTAACTCCGCTGCGCGTCTCTCCAGCCACACCACGGCGGCGTTAAACATGCCGACCAAATCTTGCCCACCATAGAAATCTACTTCTCTCATCTCACCTCTTTCATGGTGTTAAGCAACATTCAATTGTCATTCTGACAGCGACTCAACCCTTTTGTCATTCCGAGCGAAGCGAAGAATCCAGACCCTTCCCCCGATATATCGGGCTCAGGGTGACGCTGCGTAATAGGTATAAAATAAATACTGATCCCTTCCCTGCTTGCCACAGACGCTTAGTTATGGTATCCTAGCTTGGTGAATTCTACCGCAAAATTTGGATTTGGTCAAAGGGGAATAGATGCCAGGGAAATGTGACATATGTGGTAAGACACCCCAGTTTGGACACAATGTTAGCCACTCCAAGCGCCACACCAATCGGAAGTGGAAAGTGAATAGTCAGAAGAAAACAATGCTCATCAATGGTAAAAAGGTGCGGCTCAATATCTGCACCAGGTGCCTAAGGACCCAGTATAAGGTTACAGGCTAGAGCGTTTTGTAATTGATAAGGGCGATTAGTAAACGAATCATATGGTCTTCGTGCCTTCCTATTTTATCAAGTGCAACAGTATGTTTTAGAAAATCTATCACGTCGTCCAAAATCTCTTTAAAGGATTTGACTTCTATTCCCTTTATGGCTAGTGCCTGTTTGTAGGCATCCAACTTAAAGGGAGCTTCTGCAATAACCAGAAACCTTAAGTTATTTACATTAGATAAATCAGGACAAGGCACACCCGAGGGATTCTTGATTTTACGTGTAAATACTTTCATTGCTTTTTGAAAATCGTCTGGGATTTTCTCTGACACTTTTTTTATAGTGTGCACACCTAAGAAGCTCTCACAGGCTACTAAAATGGCTTCATTGCTTTTAAACCCGATTACATCTATGTCACTCCATTGAGCCTGCTTAACATGCTCATCAACAGGACGCCAATACCATACGTTACACCATGTCACATAACCTTGTAACCTGAGCCACTGTTCCGCAAAAGCTTCTAAATAATTCTTTGCCATTGTGCCTTCCTTTGGTTTTAGAACTCTAATTAAAGCTTATCTATGCTTTCTCTAATCCGCGCCATCGCCTCCCCCACACTCTCCCTGCGGTTAAATATTGCCGAGCCAGCAACCAGCACTTGTGCCCCAGATTGAACCACCTTAGGTGCTGTCTGCGCAGTGATCCCCCCATCGACTTCGAGCTCAGCCTTGAGCCCCCTATCATCCAGGATTTGCCTGAGGTGGGCTATCTTGTCCAACACCTCCTCCATAAAAGCCTGCCCGGCATAGCCAGGGTTCACTGTCATCACCAGCACTAAATCGAGGTTAGCAAGGACATCTTCGATTATGGCGAGCGGCGTGGCCGGGTTAAGAGATACGCCGGCCCTGACATTTAGCCTCTTTATCGATTCCACCATTTGATGTAGATTGGGACAAACCTCGGCGTGAACGGTGATGATGTCTGCACCAGCCTCGGCGAATTGCTCAATCTGACTCTCCGGTTTTTCCACCATCAGGTGGACATCGAAAGGCAACTTCGTCAAGGGTCGAATGGCTTTAACCACCACAGGGCCGATGGTTATCGGCGGGACGAAATGCCCATCCATAACATCGATATGGATGTAGTGGGCGCCAGCCTCGGTCGCCTCAACCACCTGCTCTCCCAATCGAGCGAAATCGGCGGAGAGAATAGAGGGGGCTATCTTTATCTCAAAACTCATTTCCCTTCATCAATAACAAGGTCATCTTAACAATCCTGCCTGTCATTCTGAGCGAAGCGAAGAATCTAGAGACCCTTCACTGGCGTTCAGGGTGACAGTCAAATACTTTCAACGATCTTCCTCGACCTAGCCAATTGTTGCTTCACCTGCTCCGGGGCCGTGCCGCCGATGGCGCTGCGAGCCCTGACGGAGGAATCAACAGTAATGGAATAGACATCCTTATCGAAATGTGGGGAAAAGCTTTTATATTCATCGATGCCCAACTCCTTAAAGCTCTTTCCCTTATCTATAGCATACTGCACCAATCCACCTATTATACCATGTGCCTCACGAAAGGGGACCCCCTTTTTTACCAGGTAGTCTGCCAGGTCGGTGGCAAGGATATAGTCCTCTTCGGCGGCACGGCGGGTTTTCTCCACCTTCACCGTCGCCGTTCTTACCATTCCAGCAAAAACATCTAATGTGGACAGAAGGGTATCCACACTATCGAACATGCCCTGCTTGTCCTCCTGCAAGTCGCGATTGTAGGAAAGCGGCAAAGCCTTCATCGTAGTTAGTATGGCAAGGAGGTTGCCATAGACCCGTCCCGTCTTGCCACGAGCAAGCTCAGCAACATCGGGGTTCTTTTTCTGAGGCATGAGGCTTGAGCCGGTGGTATAAGCATCGTCCAGCTCGATAAAGCCAAACTCTGCCGACGACCAGAGAATAAGCTCCTCGGCGAGGCGGGAGAGGTGCATCATAGCGATGCTCGCCGCCGCCTGATATTCGATGACGAAGTCGCGGTCGGAGACGGCATCCATACTGTTTTGGCTTATCTGGCTGGAGCCCAGCTCTTTAGCAAGGAATTCGCGGTCGATAGGATAAGGCACACCAGCGAGCGCTCCGCTGCCAAGCGGCATGACATCGACGCGTTTCAGACAGTCACGGAAGCGCTCCACATCGCGCTGCAGCATCTCGAAATAGGCAAGCAAGTGATGGGCGAATAGCACTGGCTGCGCCCGCTGAAGGTGTGTATAGCCAGGCATTATTTCGTCCTTATTCGCCTCTGCCAAATCGAGAAGGGCCTTCTGTAACTCGATGAGCTTCGCCACGGTATCAGAGATCGCCTCTTTGACATAGAGGCGCATATCTAGAGCGATCTGGTCGTTTCGGGAGCGGGCGGTGTGCAACTTTTGACCTAGCTCCCCTACCTTCTCGATGAGCCTTGCTTCTATATTCATATGGACATCTTCCAAGTCATCCCTGAGGGCAAAGGTGCCCTGCTCGATCTCATCACGAATGGAGGTGAGCGCCATGACGATAAGCTCCGCCTCCTTATTTGATATGATGCCCTGCTTAGCCAGCATCCTGGCGTGGGCGATGGAGCCAGCGATGTCCTGCTTATACAAACGCTTGTCGAAGTGGATGGACGACGTGTATTCCACCACCTTCCTATCAACCTCCTTCTGAAATCGACCACGCAATGGTTTCATGATCCTTGATTCGAATCCAAATCCGCTTCCAGCTTTGACTTGAACTCCTGGTATTCCCCTTCCCTTAGCTTTTGAAAGAAAAGGCCATAGCCTTCGGCAGATACGATAACTTATAACAACCATACTATTAAGTTGCCTCAGCGTCAATAGTAAATCATCCTCGGCGATACGAAAAACCATCGAGAAAGGTCTAGCAAAAATAAATTCCGCTGTAACTTTATTCTTGGTCAGAATCTACTTATTGACTATTGCATAATTACTGGAACACCCCCAGATGTTTTAAAGAGCTAACCCTGCTGTTTGGAAAAAGGATCGAAGAAGATGTGTTTGCTTTCGAGTATTGCTGATAGAGGCACCGACCAAGTGGTCAAGTTGTTCG
>JAUWRG010000050.1 GCA_030610655.1 Dehalococcoidia bacterium | reverse complement strand
ATAAAAAAACGTTGAATCTCCCGCTACCATAACAACTAAAATAGATATCTGGTTGCTTTTACGCTCTAATTCCTTCGGGGTTGGTTGGAGCATCGGCTCAAACCCGCCGGGAGCGGATGCCCCCGGCTACCCAGGTTTTTTCTAGCTTTTCGGACACGTTCCCTACAAACGGGCGCTATTGACGCCACAACCCCCGTCTCAAATCTCAATGCCCTCTCTTACCGCATCCCTTACAATAGAGATCTGGTGGCTTTTACGCTCTAATTCCTTCGGGGTAGGTTGGAGCATCGGCTCCAACCCGCCGGGAGCGGATGCTCCCGGCTACCCAGTTTTTATCTAGGTTTTCGGACACATTATATACAAACGGGCTCTATTGACGCCTCACCCCCCGTCTCAAACCCCAATGCCCTCTCTTACCGCATCCCTTACAATAGATATCTGGTTGCTTTTACGCTCGAATTCCTCTTTGGTGTAGCAGAGGGGCTCTATTGGCAGAGGGGAGTCCCAGAACTCATACATTAGTGTCATCCTCCTGGTAAAAGGCAAGCCCTTAAAATCATCCGACACAATGATAAAATCGTAGTCGCTGTCGATGAGATGATCGCCTCTCACCCGCGAGCCAAAAAAAATGATCTTGTCCACCTTGAAAGCTGCCCTCACCCTGCGGGCAAACTCGGTAACCACTGGGGCTAGAGCTGGCCCAGTTGCTTTTTTGCCCACTCTACCACCTTCTCACCATAGGCAATGTGCTCCTGCGCCATCTGCTGGTCAAAAGCCTCTGCGGGAACACCATTCGCTGCATCGGGATAGCGGGCGCCAGTGTAGGCAGGATTCAGCCGTCGCAGGGCAGCTTTCAATTCCTCAGGGAGTGACAATTTCTCACCCAGGCGAAGCAGATTGTGCTCTTTTGGCGGAAGCTCTCGAAGCGTCTCAATAATCACCGCCTTGAGCGCTTTTTCCGCAGCCTGGTGACAAAGGAAAACGCAAACATAATACTGGCTGGCAGAAAGATTAACCTCTGCCGCCTGTAAATCAGCCTGAGTCCACCAGTTCCTCGTTTCCTGGCGCATATTGACCTACAAGTTACGCCTCGAAGACGTCCTTAAGCTTCTCAAAAAGCCCTTTCGCCTCTTTGGGCATTTTCGCTTCACCCAGGCTCTTCTTCAGTTCCTCAAACAGCCTTCGCTGTTCCTTACTCAGGGTTTCGGGGGTGACTATATGAACCATCACTAATTGAGAGCCCCTGCCCCCACCCCTGAGGTGGGGTACCCCTTTGTCCCTGAGCCTGAAGAGCTTGCCCGTTTGCGTCCCCGGCGGTATCTTGATAGTGACCGGGCTATCCACCGTGGGAACTTCAACCTCATCGCCCAGTGCCGCTTGAACGAAGCTTATAGGCAGGTCATAGAGGATGTCGTTCCCCCGCCGCTTGAAGAATGAATGCTCCTTCACCGAGAGGCTTACATAAAGATTCCCCGGGCCACCACCGCGGGTCCCGGCGTTGCCCTCACTGCTGAGGCGTATCTGGGAGCCATCATCCACCCCACCGGGGATGCTGACCACAAGCCTTCGCTTCTGTCTCTCCTTGCCCGAGCCGCGGCACTGAGTACAGGGAGTGGTGACAATCCGTCCCTCACCGCCGCAGTGGTTGCAGGTGGTTACATTGACAAACCGTCCAAAAACGCTTCGTTGCACCCGGCGCACCTGCCCGGTGCCGCCGCACTCGGGGCACTTCACCGGCTGACTACCTGGCTCGGAGCCCACGCCGCGACACTTGGAGCAGTTCTCGATGCGCTGAACCTCGATCTGCTTGTCGCATCCGAAAACCGCCTCCTCAAAGGATATGGTTATTAGGCCATAACGGATATCGGTGCCCTGCTGCGGGCCGCGCTTGGTTGCCGTAGTTGCACCGCCGAAGAAAGTATCGAAAATATCGCCAAGGCCACCGAAGACGTCGAAGTCCCTGAAGCCGCCAAAGCCCTGACCAAAGCCAGCCCCGACATGCCCGAAGCGGTCATAGGCAGCCCGCTTATCAGGGTCACAAAGCACCTCATAGGCCTCATTGGCCTCCTTGAACCTCTCCTCGGCACCATCCTCGCGGTTGCGGTCAGGATGGTACTGGAAGGCAAGCTTCCTGAAGGCCTGCTTTATTTCCGATTCGGAGGCTGACCTGTCCACCCCCAGAACATCATAATAATCGCGCTTTGCCGCCATAATCTATATTCCAACGTTAAAGAAGGTTAACGCTACATTATAATTCAGTATTTCCTTCTTTACAAGCGAGCGCCCTCTAAAATGGTAGGGTGGCCCCTCTCCCTTGATGGGAGATGGAGGACTCCCCTTTTCCCCCTCTGGTTCGTCACTATAGAGCGGCGACGCCCCTTTTGTCATTCTGACCCTTCACTCTGTGAAGGGTCAGAATCTCGGTGGGGTGGCGGCCTGCCTACACAGGCGAGAGATTCTTCGGTCGTCCTCGCTTTGCTCGGCCTCCCTCAGAATGACACATGTGGGTTAGAGGGTGAGGGTTAACCTTCCCACTCCCTCTCCTTCCAGGTCGAAGACTCTTCGAGGAAGAAGGACTCGCTTTCTCCGCTACGCCCTTGGCTCAGTAGGGGCACGGCCCTTCTTAGAAGGGTGCCCCTCTACTCACCATGAACGGTTTGACAGCCAGTAGGGTGGGTGCAGCCCTTCAGCGGAAGGGCTCTAGGACTGGTTGGAGCGGATGCTCCAACCTACCCATGATTGACAAACAGCCTGGGATCGAAAGAATTATCCCATACGACCTGTTTTGATTGTGGGGCGACGCCCCTTTGTCATTGCGACCCTTCACAAAGCGAAGGGGAAGCAATCCCGGTGGTTGTGGTGGGAGGTGGTATCAGCCACTCCACCTCCTCTACGAGATTGCTCCGCTACGCCCTTGGCTCAGTAGGGGCACGGCCCTTCTTAGAAGGGTGCCCCTCTACTCACCATGAACGGTTTGACAGCCAGTAGGGTGGGTGTAGCCCTTCAGCGGAAGGGCTACACCGTTGTCCTCGTCAGTGTGCACCAGGCATCCCGCAATAGGCGTTGGTGTGCCTGTCGGCATGGGTGTTCCTCCATCTCCCCCACACACATGAGCATGAACTACCTACCAAGAGGACCAGGACAAGCAAAATGATTGGTATAAGATTGCTGAACTTCATTAACTAACACCTTATCACACTCGGGAGGAGCACAAGGGCCTTATTGGAACAGGGTTACTTCTTCACTCCCTTTATGAAATCGTCCAGGGTCATGGCGGCCATAGTCACGGTGCCCAGGGTGCCCCTGGCGCCCAACTCTATCGCTACCCTGGTTATAACCTCATTGCTGGGGGCATCCAGAATATTTACGAAATCGTACGGGCCGAGAAGAGCATACTGGGCCAGTATTTTCGCCCCCATGTTTTCGACTTCCTTGTTGACCTCCTTTATTCGCTCCGGGTTCTGCTTGATGGTCTTTCTTCCGTCATCGGTGAGAGTCGTGAGCATCACATAAATAGCCATTCACTACACCTCCGTTAATGATATTTCTTGAAGGCCCCTGTGCCCCCTTCAACAACACATAACGCCCCAGGCACGGTACACTGATTGAACTCCCGCGAGGAATGGCTTTCGCTCCTCAGTGGCTGGCAACCCCGATTTAGGATAGATAGAATACGTGTGCTTCGCCGGATTGTCAACCGCGCCACAACATCAGAAGGGTGGGTGGTATGCTGAGGCACACCCCCATCCTTCAGCGGAAGGACTGCAATAAGGGCTTCCCCTCTGACTCTCTCCCACCGAGGGGGAAACGTCTACCCGAGGTAGTCCAAAAGCACCACGTGGGTCTCATCGGGGAGGCTGGTTTTGGTTACGGAAAGCCTTCGCTGCGCCGCTAGATTGGCTTTTATCCCCATCTCCTTGAGGAAGCTATCCACCGGGTCGAGCTGGAAGCGAAGCGCTTTGGTTTGGAAATGCATGGGGATGACGATCCTTGGCTGGAGCTGCCGCACCGTTTCTGCGGCAGCAGCGGCATCAATGGTGGAGACCCCGCCAACGGGCACCAGCAGCACCTCAACACTGCTCATATCCTCCACCTGTCTCGAGGAAAGGGGATGCCCGAGGTCGCCAAGGTGGCACAATATCACCTCGTCCATCTCAATGAGGTAGGCGGTGTTCCTTCCTCGGTCTGCCCCTCCCTCAGTGTCATGAAAGGTGCTGATACCGTTTATGAGAACGCCTGAGATCTCATATTCACCTGGCCCACGAACAACCTTTGACACGCCATCTACGCCTGAGGTGAAGCCGTGACCGGGGTGGGAGTGGCTGCAGGTTACGATGTTTGCCGTTGGCTTGCCCAGGGAGTAGCCAATGCTCTCGTCATAGGGGTCGTTAAGGACGGTAGCATCCCTCCCCTTGATTATGAAGCAGGAATGACCCAGCCACAAGATATCGATCGCTATCACCCCCCTCTAAAAAGGCACTTCTCTTCACTTGTCGTTGCGAGAACCCCGACTTGTCGGGGGACGAAGCAATCTCGGTGGGGAGGTGGAAAGCAGGAACCGCGAAATTGCTTCGGCGAGCTCGCTCGCCATCATCGCCACAGAGTGGCGACGCTACATTTTGAGACAAGCCTCTCCATTATGAGCTTCTTTAGGTACCATTCCCTTTGCTATGGCAGCTTTGATTATATCACACACTATAATTGCATGTGAAGTTCAGTCTGTCCACAGCTTTTTAATCTCATCTATCATCCAATAATCCGCCTCCCCTTTTATTGATCAGAAAACTGACCCCAAAAAGGAGAAGGGCGCTTACAGCAAACCCGATAAGACCAAGGTCTTCTTTAAGGGGGATATCGATGCCCGGAATTTCCCCCAGCAGCCCCACTATTCCACCGCCAATTAGAGCCACCAAGGCTCCTTGCCAAGTCAACCTGAGCTTGTCTTTATAAAATCCTGCAATCACTGGAACAACTAATCCGCAGGTGAAAATGGTGTAGGCGAAGAGAAGGGATGAAATTACCCCTTTCAAAGCTAAAGCCAGCCCCAACGCTACCAGACCCAGTAGGACTATATTTAAGCGGGTTAGCAAAACGGTTTTCCTTTCATTAAGCGGGCGAAATTGCTTTATCACATCCTCAGTTAAAATGACGCTCTGGCTAAGAATACAAGTATCTGCCGAGGACATAAGCGCAGCAACTAATGCGGCAAGCACTACCCCATTTAAGCCAATAGGTAAAAGTTCCTTTATCATTTGAGGAAAGGCTTGCTCTGCGGGTATCTCGGGGTATAGGACCAGGGCAGCCATCCCTATTAAAACGATAGCAAAGGCGAAGAGGAAAACAAAGAAGGCGGTGATAAAAACTGATTTTTGAGCCGTTTTTTCGTCCTTAGCACAGAAAAGCCTGGTATACATGTCTGGTCCTACTACATAAGTTGCTCCGACAAGGATTAAAAAAGATAGAAGCGCCTTCCAACCGAATTTAGCGCTCACTGGAAAAGAGAGGAAATCCGGCGGAAGAGAAGCTTCTAATTCAGTTAAGCCTCCTGTAGCCTGGAGAGCTACTGCCAAAACTGCAAAAATTCCAACGAAAAGAATCCCTGCTTGTATAGCATCGGTGCGAAGAATAGAATATTGCCCCCCCAAGATGGCATAAAGTATGAAAACTATGGTAAAGATAGCCATCCCCATAATAGGTGAAGCAAGTCCCAAAACGGATAAAACTTTCCCCGCAGCTACAATCTGTCCTGCTACTATTCCTACCCAGGCGATAACGATGAGAATCGAAGCTGCTAAAGCTACGCGGCGACCGTATTGCTTTTCCACAAGCTCAGGGAGGGTATAAAGTGCAAAGCCTCTTACCTTCTTAGCAAAGAAAAATCCTAAAATCAGTAGCCCAATAGCTCCGACCAAAAGCCACCAGGCGCCGGTCAAGCCTTGCTCAAATCCTAAACCTGCTAAACCTACAGTTGCCGACCCCCCAATAGCAGTAGCTACGAGGGAGCCAACAATAAGAAATGTAGTTCCCTTGCGATGAGCAACAAAGAAGCCATCCTGACTTCCTGCTCTTTTTCTGCTCCATGCCCCTACACCGATTATGGCTAAAAAGTAAAGGATAAGAATAAGCAGCATCACATTCATTTTGTTAACCGAAAATTCTATAGGTTAACACACTGGACAAAAAATTATTTTCATGATAAATAAAAACAATCCCCAGCGACAGCTACCTTCACAGAGCCATCCCTTTTCTTTATCACAAGTTCCCCTTTGACATCGATATCGAGCGCCTTCCCTATTATCTCCTCGCCAGGTGCTATCACCCTCACTTCCCTGTTCAATGTGGCAGAGAGTCTTCTCCACTCTTGGAGCAAATCTTCTTTGGTTAGCGAAGTCTGCTGTTCCTTCATCTCCTTTAGCACAAAGCTTAAGAGTTCTTTCCTGGAGATTTCCCTCCCTAGTTGCTCCTTGATTGAGGTCGCTCCTTCCTGGGTGATAGCAGTATTGGCATTTATCCCTATACCCACATTCACAAACTTTATGATGTCCGTTTCCGCTTCCATTTCAGCTAATATGCCGCATACCTTCTTACCCTCAATCAAGACATCATTGGGCCATTTTAATTCAGCTTTTAAGCCGAAAAGATTTCTAATCGCCTTTGCTACCGCAATCGATGCCATCAAGTTTATCCTTGGAGCATATGCCGGGCTTATCTTGGGTCTTAAAATGGCGGTGAAGTAAATTCCACCCTTTGGGGAAATCCACCTTCTCTCCAATCTCCCCCTGCCTTGGGTTTGAACCTCAGCAGCTACAATTGTCCCCTCCTCCGCCATTTTCTTAGCCAGGTCCCTTGCCACATCCATTGTCGAACCAATCTCTTGGAAGTGATGAATTTTCCCTTCCACGGCGGGGAATTCGTAAGGGAGCAATAAATCAGGTGTGGAGATTAAGCAATATCCCCTGGGTGAGGACTCGATTATATAACCATCCCTTTTCAAGCTATTAATATGCTTCCAGATGGAAACCCTGGAGACACCAAGCTCCTTGCTTAGCTTCTCGCCGGAAATATAATCCTTGCTTCCTCGCAAGGCTTCTAATATCTTGCCCTTCATCTCGTTAACCTTTTTTCACGATAGGTTAACGAATATTTAGCCTCATGTCAAGTCTTTATCCTGAGGTGGTTAACCCCTGCCCTTGCCTAGATACAGCAAATTCCTCCTCCCTGAGGCTGTTTGATAATATGGGTAGGTTGGTCGCCCTTCCGCTGAAGGGCTCCAACTCCTGTGGCCTAATGTAGCGTCCTTCTGCTGAAGGACTCCTGTGGCGACGAATTAGAGGAGTGCTGCCTGGAGCATCCGCTCCAACCAGTCCTAGAGCAGATGCTCTAGGCTACCCTGTTACCATGTTTTTGTAGTTGCCTGTCCTTCCGCTGAAGGACGCCCCCACTTGACAGGGCGAAGGGCGGAGTGATAGATTAGTATTGTTAGCACTCGACTGGGGAGAGCGCTAATCGAGGAGGTCAGGCTTGCTGACGGAGCGCAGAGAGAACATCCTGGGGCTCATTATAGGTGAGTATATCTTAGGAGCGAGCCCGGTGGCGTCGGAGACGATTGCTCACAAGTCTAGGCTCGGGGTGAGCCCTGCCACCATTCGAAATGAGATGGCAGCCCTCGAAGAGGATGGCTATATCACTCGCCGCCATATCTCAGGGGGCGGCGTTCCCTCGGACAAGGGCTATCGATACTATGTTGAATCCTTGATTAGGGAGGAGGAGGTGCCGCTGGCGGAGCGGCAGATGATTTCGCATCTCTTCTTTCTCGTAGAGCGGGAGCTTGAGGAGTGGAATCGCCTTGCCGCCGCGCTGCTTGCTCGTATGCTTAGCAGCGTGGCCATCGTTACCTTTCCCAAGGCACCACAGACCCGCTTCAAGCATCTCGAAATGGTGGCCCTTCAGGAGTTCCTTGCTCTGCTCATTCTCATTCTTCGTGAGACCAGGCTCAAGCAACAGCTAATCGCCTTTGACGAGATGATATCGCAGGATGAGCTTACCGTTATTTCCAATAAACTGAACGCCCTGTTCAATGGCCTGACCGGGTCGGAGATACTCGCTCGTAGTCCCCAGCTTTCAACCCGCGAGGAGCAGGTTAGGCAAGCGGTGGTGCAGATGATGGAGAGGGAGGATACACAGAGGTATGGTGAACTGTGTATCGAGGGGGTGCGCCACATGCTGAGCCAGCCTGAGTTTTCCAGCAGTGAAAAGATGCTGGGTCTGATGGATTTACTGGAACGGGGGAGGCTGGCGAGCTCAATCTTGCCTGATATGGTTGCTGAAGATGGCGTTCAGGTGATTATCGGGGCGGAGAACAAGGAGGATGCCATGCGGGAGTGCAGTGTGGTGCTCGCTCGGTATGGCATCCCCGGTGAGGCCAGTGGTGCTCTTGGAGTGGTGGGTCCTACTCGAATGCCCTATGAAAGGGCGATCTCCAGGGTGCGCTATATGGGGATGCTTATGAGCGACCTCCTCGCTCAGCTATATAGAGGACGAAAGGCGGGTCAAGAGCATAGCCAGATAGGGTAGCCTACCCCATATTTTACTAATATGGCGTAAGAAAGCAGTTAGAGGGAGGGGGAACTTCACTTTCCGTTCGTGGTCCTTCTGTGGAAGGATGTCGAACCATGAACGGCCTTTTGGTGAACTCGGGACTGGCCCTTCGACAGGCTCAGGACAGGCCCTAGCCCTCTCCCTTCAAGGGAGAGGGGATATTCTTAGTGTTACATATTAGATTGAGTGGGACAGGAAGTAAGGGGGTCATATTTGAAGAAAAAAGGCCCTGCCTCTGAAGATGAGCTGTCAGCGGTTGAAACGGGGGAGGGTGAGGTGGTTGCGAAGGATGTCGAATCGCTGAAGAAGGCGCTCGCTGAGGAGGAGGCAAAGGCCGAGGGCTATCTTGCCAACTGGCAAAGGGCCCAGGCAGACTTCTTAAACTTCAAGAAACGCGCTGAGCAGGAGCGAAGCGAGACGGTCAAGTTTGGCAATGCCATGCTTATCTTGAGCCTGCTTCCCGTGCTCGATGACCTGGAGCGGGCGCTGTGTAGCGTTGCCACAGAGTGGCAACGAGGCGACCCGTCCGTCGTCTCAGGAGAGACAACGCTACAGTCGTTGGTCGATGGCATTAATTTTATCTACCGCAAGTTCAAGACAATCCTTGAGGAGCACGGCGTTAGCGAGATTAAAGCCCTCGGCGAGCCTTTCGACCCTCACCTCCATGAGTCGATGCTCCTCGGTGAAGGGGAGGAGGGCAAGGTTGTTGAGGAGATACAAAAGGGTTATATTCTTCATGACCGGGTGCTTCGTCCCACCAAGGTGAAGGTGGGCAAGGGAAAGGAAGAAATCTCTGATAGAGAACCACAGGAGGAGGACAATGGCTAAGGTAATAGGTATTGACTTGGGAACGACGAATAGCTGTGCTGCCGTGATGGAGGCCGGGGAGCCGACGGTGATCCCCAATGCCGAGGGGGGTCGCACCACCCCATCGATGGTGGCGATAAGCAAGAACGGCGAGCGTTTGCTCGGGCAGATAGCCAGGCGACAGTCAATCACCAATCCAGATAACACTATCTTCAGCATCAAGCGCCTCATGGGGAGGAAGTTCAAAGAGGAGTCGGTGGAGTATGACAAGAAGCTTCTGCCATACACGATAACCGAGGCATCCAATGGCGATGCCGCGGTGGCCATGGCGGGCAAGGACTACAGCCCAGCCGAGATCTCGGCAATGATATTGCAGAAGATAAAGATGGATGCCGAGGCCTACCTCGGGGACAAGGTCGCCGAGGCGGTAATCACCGTGCCTGCCTATTTCAGCGATAGCCAGCGACAGGCGACCAAGGACGCCGGCAAGATCGCCGGGCTTGAGGTACTGCGCATTATCAACGAGCCCACTGCCGCCTCATTAGCCTACGGTCTGGACAAGAAGGCCGATGAGACCATCGCCGTGTTCGACCTGGGCGGCGGCACCTTCGATATCTCCATCCTGGAGCTGGGCGAGGGCACCTTCCAGGTGAAGTCGACCAACGGCGACACCCACCTTGGCGGCGATGACTTCGACCAACTGATTACCAACTGGCTTTGCGATGAGTTCAAGAAGGATCAGGGTATAGACCTGAGGCAGGACCGCATGGCGCTGCAACGGTTGAAGGAGGGTGCGGAGAAGGCGAAGTGCGAGCTGTCCACCGTGCTCCAAACGGATATAAACCTGCCCTTCATCACTGCCGATGCCAGCGGGCCCAAACACCTCAATATCATCCTTACCCGGGCAAAGCTGGAGCAGCTTGTAGGCGACCTGGTGGAGAAGACCATGGGTCCCTGTCGGCAGGCGCTTCAGGATGCTGGCTTGACCTCAGCCCAGATCGATGAAGTAGTCCTCGTCGGCGGCCAGACACGCATGCCACTGGTCCAGGAGAAGGTAAAACAGCTCTTCGGCAGGGAGCCGTCCAAGGGGGTTAACCCCGATGAGGTTGTGGCCGTCGGGGCGGCAATCCAGGCGGGAGTGCTCAAGGGAGAGGTTAGCGATGTGTTGCTGCTTGATGTCACCCCGCTTACCCTGGGCATCGAGACCCTTGGCGGCGTGATGACCTCGCTCATCACCAGAAATACCACCATCCCCACCGCAAAGAGCCAGATATTCTCCACCGCCGCTGACGGCCAGACCAGCGTTGAAATCCATGTGCTCCAGGGGGAGCGCTCTATGGCTGCCGACAACAAGACCCTGGGGCGGTTTATGCTCGATGGTATCATCCCCGCCCCCCGGGGCATGCCCCAGATCGAGGTCACCTTCGACATCGACGCCAATGGCATTGTAAGCGTCAGGGCTCAGGATAAGGGGACGGGCAAAGAACAGAAGATCGTTATCACCGCCTCCAGCGGTCTGTCCAAGGATGAGGTGGCGCGGATGCAGCGCGATGCCGAGGCCCATACCGCTGAGGATGCCAAGCGTCGCGATGAGGTGGAGGCCAAGAATACTGCCGATACCATGGCATATACCGCGGAGAAGACGCTGCGAGAGCATGGCGATAAGGTGCCAGCGGAGCTCAAGCAGCAGACCGAGGAGAAGATCGCTGCGGTGCGCTCGGCACTGCAGGCGGGCGACATAAATGAGGTGCGCCGCACCACGCAGGAGCTGTCCGATGCGATGCAGCAGGTGGGCAGCGCGGTGTATCAGGCGCAGCAACCCCCGCCCGGCGCTGAGGCGCCTCCTGGAGAGGAGCAACCGCCGCCGCCACCACCCGATGAGGGGACGGTAGAGGGCGAGTTCCGCGAGGTTTAGATGTTGGGGCACCCTTCTTAGAAGGTCCGTGCCCCTACAATTAAAACCGGGTAGCCTGCTCCGATTATATCGGGGCGCTCCAGGCTACATATTAAATGGGAGCGCTAAAAAAATCCCCCTTACCCCCTTTATCAAAGGGGGGTTTGGGGGGATAACGAAGTCCCCCTTATTAAAGGGGGGTGTGGAGGCATGGCGATAATCCCCCTTACCCCCTTTACCAAAGGGGGGATAGCAAAGTCCCCCCTTCTCTGAAGGGGGGATTTGGAGGGATGGCGATAATCCCCCTTACCCCCTTTACCAAAGGGGGGATAGCAAAGTCCCCTTTATCAAAGGGGGGTTTGGGGGGATAGCAAAGCCCCCTTTACCAAAGGGGGGTTTGGAGGGATGGCGATAATCCCCCTTACCCCCTTTACCAAAGGGGGGGTAGCGAAGTCCCCTTTACCAAAGGGGGGATAGCGAAGTCCCCCTTATTAAAGGGGGATTAAAAGGAGAGCCCCCCCCCTTCTTGG
>JAUWRG010000062.1 GCA_030610655.1 Dehalococcoidia bacterium | reverse complement strand
CACCACACCCGTAACCCGCCCGTGTGAATCATAAACCCTTAGCTCAGCGGGACTGCAAAGGTGTGCAAGCTCTAGATTTGGTGCTTCTACGGGGACGTCAGGTACTTCAAGATAATCTGGCTGAAAACAAGCAGAATCCGTTTCAAAAAAGGGTGGAGGAATGAATGGCCCTATAGAAATACTTATTCCTGCCCAGCCCATAATGTATATATTCATTGCATCGAAGGCGTCAACCGAAATGCCCTCAAAAGTATCCCCACCGTATTCAATTTGATCTAATTTAGGATAGTAAGTCCTTTCTTTATCTCCGCCGAAGGAGAATATGTCAGCGCTCCATATTGGCCTCCATATTAACGAGTGGCAATCCCAGATAGAGATCGCAGCGACACCCACAAATCCACCGGATTCACAATATATCTTTGAAACCACATATGTGTCATCATGTATCCAATTATACGAAACTGTCATTTTGCCGAAGACAGATTGACCAGGTATTGGTATGGTTGGTTGGTGAGTTACTTCTACGGTCTTTTCCAATGGCTTCACAGTGACAAAAACAGTATCACTATCTGTACCACCATTTTCATCTTCTATTGTCAAAGTTACCGTATATTTTTTGAGTTCATTCATCGCCCCTCTAAAACGATGCGTGACGTTGCGGCCTTCCGCAGTTTCAACATCCCCAAAATCCCATTCGTAGCTAAGAATCGTCCCATCAGGGTCATGCGAGCTAGAGCCATTAAAAAGAACCAAATCGCCTGAAGAAACAGATTGGTCTGTCCCTGCGTCTGCGATGGGTGGCCGATTTGAACGATAGAACATAAAGTAAGCTCTTCTAACATTATCCAAATCCCCTACCCAAGTCAGGGTATTCGTCCAAGACGGGAAATAAACGCTCTCATTTATGCCTGGAACTTCGTGTAACCCACCGCCCACATCAAATCCCTCGGTGGGTTCTCCCTCTTTTGGCATACTTATGGGAGAGAAGAAATGAGTTGCTCCGGCAGTTGGATCTGGAATCTGTCCCTCTATCAGCTTCCTAGAAAGCTCCTTTATTTCTAATGTAGGTTCTTGATTATAAGCATATTGTCCTGGCTCAGTTACTACCTCTTCAATAGTTTGTCCATGTTCGCCACTTTCAAGCCTATTTAACACAGTCCATCCCACAGCGTATCGTTCTTCATCACTGCATCTTACCCAATGATCAATATCCCATACACTCCCAGCCTCAGAAGCAATCACCTTTGCAAGCCAATAAACGTCGTCAGCAGGAATAGGAGTGGGCGATGGGCTTGGTGAAGGCGTAGGCGTCGTTGGTGTAGGCGTGGGTGTTGGTGTCGGAGTTTGCGTGGGTATAGGAGTTGGTGTTGGGGTCGTGGTAGGCGTGGGCGTGGGAGTTGGCGTCGGGGTTGGTGTAGGTGTTACTGGGATGATGAGGTAGGGTCTAAAGATTACTAGCCCCAGTGAACTGTCATCAACCCAGTCATAGATATGCGCCTCAATCTCTGTTTCATCCGTCGCTCCCCACCAGTTGTTGGTAGCATCAATGCTGACCTTTCCACTTTCATGAACAACATCATAAGGACTATTACTGTGGATATTGTTGTAATTGATAGTGGCTTGACCAGCGCCTTCACAATCGACAAAGATGCCGATGCCACCTGGCCCTGCAGCGTATTGGTCGCCTCTTCCTGTGTTACCTGTTATTTCATTGTAACTAATATTTATTTCGTCTTGATAGCTGTAAATCTTGACTCCACCAACGCCACCACGATAATATGTTCCTGAGTTATTGGTGATGGTATTTCCAGTGATGGTTACAGCTGCACCTTGGGTACAGATTCCGCCACAATCTGATCCTGAGTTATCCTTAATAGTATTTCCGCTGATGATTGCTTCCTCACCCCATATATAGATTCCACCATATTCACTGTGGTTATCGCTGATGGTATTTCCAGTGATGGTAGCGTTAGATTTCCCAATACGGACTCCACCGCAACCATACTCTCCTCCTGAGTTATTGGTGATAGTATTTCCAGCGATACTCACCATAGTAAACTCATAAATATAGATCCCACCATTACCACTATGGTTATCGCTGATGATATTTCCAATAATGGTTATTGTAGTGCCATAGCAGGCATTGATTGCACCGCCATCAGTACTTGTTCTATTATTAGAGATTGTGTTTTCACTGATGGTAGCCGTGCCGCCCCGAATGTGAATTCCGCCACAATAAGACGCTGTATTATCGCTGACGATGTTTCCTCTGATGGTCACCACGCTATCTTTAGCACAGATTCCGCCGCCGTAACTTGTAAAACCACCCCACCCTGGTGCACTGTTTTCGGTAATCCTATTTCCAACAATGGTCACCGTGCTGTTCTCTGTGTAGATCCCACCACCATTAGTTGCGGTGTTCCCACTGATAGTATTTCCGATGATAGTCACATTGCTTTCCTTAGCATACATTGCGCCGCCATAAGCGCCAATAGCTCGGTTGTTGGATATAATGCTATTGGTCACCTTCAATAAGTCACCAGCAGACATAGATATGCCCGTACCGCTATTGTTACTTATGGTGCAATGGTTGATAAAGGGCGAAGCAGATTCTATCTTCAGTGCCGAGCCGCCGCCGCCGCCATATTCTATGGTGCAATAACTCACTATGCTGCCGCTGAGGTAATTCCCTGCAGCATTATAGCTGGCGTCAACACTGCTATCAGTAAACACAATATTGACCCAATCCCCTGCGGCAGAGGAGGGCACGTTTGAAGTGAATAGTATTGGGTCAGTTTCCGCTCCGCGAGCGAGGAGTTGACCATCAACCCGCATCAATCTGCCCGCGTTGAATCTGACCACTACACCAGGCTCAACGGTCAGGGTGACCCCCTGCTGGACTACCACGTCGCGGGTAACTATATAGGGGCTATTGGCCTTCGTCCAAGTGGTGTCGGAGGTGATGGAACCGCCAACATCAGTGCTGGCACTAACCGAGGGAGCGGTTAATGCTGGCAAAAGAAGCGATACCACAAGGGCAATGCCAAGGATTTTACTAATCCTCATCTTTTTCATCGGTCACCCCCTATTTTGACCTCAGTTGAGGGAATAGAATAACCTCTCTTACCAATTGGGCAGATGTTGGTTTTGGGTTCGTTGCCATAACCTCATGCCCTCTCATTTGCAATGTCTCCACAAGCCCATAGCTGACATTCTCGTCTATCACGATTTTCATCTACAGAACTGCCTTTTCAGTGGACAGATACGCTGCATATTCCAGGCAAGCCAGGATATCTTCGTGCTTAAGACGGGGGAAGCTCTTTAATATGGTTTCATAATCCTCACCGGCTGCCAGATGGCTGAGGATTACATGCACCGGAATGCGACTACCCTGAACACAGGGTTCGCCACCGCAGATATTCGGATCCGAAATAATTCTGGAATTCATCATCACTCACCCTCCTAGTGAGCCGAAGCCCTACCGTCATTCTGACCCTTCACGAAGTGAAGGGGAAGAATCTTAAGCCGCTCAGGGCAGGCTCCGTGAAGGGGAAGAATCTCATTCCCCCTCCCTCTCCTTCTAGGGAAGGATCCCTCCCACCAGGGGAGGGAGGATTTCTATCCCCATCCACCCGAGATTGCTTCGTCCCCCGACAAGTCGGGGTCCTCGCAATGACAGGTGAATTGTCGCTGTCATTGCGCGCCGAAGCCCTGCTGTCACTTTGTCCGCAATTGCGGAAGGAGGATAACCTCTCTTATCGATTGCTGGTGTCTAATCACATCATAACTACTCGAAACCAGCAAAGCAATCACCAAAGACAAGGGCAGTTAGCCTTGGTCATGGTGCAGGACCTAGCTTTGTGCTTATTCTGTGGGTTCTCTGGGCTTAATCCGGCGTCTTGTATTCTCCTCTATGTCGATATGCACATAAAAGAGGTCCGCAAGGGCTAGTAAGCCCAGTCCAGACAGAAGTGAACCTATGACCCCTCCAACTATTATCGCTACTGTCGTCCCTATTCCCAAGCCTAAACCAAGCTCCTCTCCATATTCTTCAACTCCCATTCCTGCAAGTACTCCAAACGCGATCGAACCAATGATACCCACCACCACTATTATCCACCCAAGAATCCTGTAGATTGTAGCAACTACGCGCAGGGCTGTGTACCTTTTCGGCATTTGCTCCTCCTCAATTTTTTAAGCGTTTTACTAGCCTTTATCTCTTCATCACTCACCTCCTTGCGATTTGAAGTCCTGCTGTCACTTCGTCCTTAATTGTGGGAAGAGGATAACCTCTCTTATCGATTGCTGGTTGGTGAGGAGCATCACCATTCGGTCGATGCCCAAGCCCAGACCACCGGTGGGCGGCATGCCGTGCTCCAGTGCCACAGGGATAAGCTTTTTGCATAGCCATTTAAATCGCATCATTATTTGCTTAGGCTCCTGCACCGTGAAATCCTCCTTTCTTTAATCCATTACTGCTACCCTTATTTCTGCCTCAAGGGCAAGCGAGTCCTTCTAATCCGCCCTTTCTCTACCACAGTCACAGAGCAAATCAAGTCTTCTTCCTTAACATGGTCAAGCACCCCGTTGAGCATTGCTTGCATTTCCTTTTCGCTGTAGTTGCCTCCCCGGAAAAGGAGAACAGCCGGGGCTTCCCCCTGTGTTAATGCCAAAATTCTAGGGAAATCTAAATCGGCGGTGATGACAATCCGTCCTTCACTTCTTGCTCTGGTCATGATTTCTTCATCAGCAGCTTTAGCCAGTCCGACTTCCGAGCAGTGGATAGCATCGTGCCCTCTTTCAACCAACCGTTTGGACAGGAAGGGAGAAATAGGCATATCCACAATGAATTTCATGGAATGAACTCCATGACCTCTTCATCAGCGAGAGAAGCAGCGTAACAGAGTGCTTCATCAATATCACCCGACTCAAGGTAAGGATAGGTCCTAAGGATCGACTCTTTGGTCTCCCCAGATGCAAGCAAGCCAAGAACTCGGGAGACAGGGAAGCGCATTCCTCGAATGCACGGCTTGCCACCAAAAATCTTTGGGTCAACGGTAATACGCTGAAATTTCATAGCTCACCCCCAGAAGAAAAATTCAAGGCAAGTCGAGATATCCTCATACTTAAGACGGGGAAAGTTCTTTAATATGGTTTCATAATCATCACCGGCTGCCAGATGGCTGAGGATTACATGCACCGGAATGCGACTACCCTTAATACAGGGTTCGCCACCGCAGATATTCGGATCCGAAATAATTCTGGAATTCATCATCGTGCGCCTCCTTACTTTGTCCGCAATTGCGGTAAGAGGATAACCTCTCTTATCGATTGCTGGTGTCTAATCACATGATAATTGCTCGAAACCAGCAAAGCAATCACCAAAGCCAAGGCAATTAACCTCAGTCAGGAAAGCGGGGAGCAGGCATTGGCGTTGGGTTCATTGCCAAGTCCTCTTTATTTCCTCTTCCTATTAAATTTCAATAGCTAGAGCTTTCTTTTCTCTCGACAATCTCAAGATATCTTCTTCGGATTAAATTGCAAACCTCCTTATATTGTGCCGCAGCTTATATGGCTAGAGAAGCTATGCTCACATATCAAGCAGGTCAACAAACTCCTCTACAGTAAGACCGGAAAGCCGAATCAGCTTTCGCAGCATGCCACGGTCTAGTTTTTTATGGTCAGGAATTGAGAGGTTAACTGGCGTTCCCGACTTAATCATTATCATGTGACTTCCTCTCCTACGCACATAACCCCACCCAGCCTTTTCAAATGCTCTTAATGCTTCCTGCCCTGAAATTCGAGGCAGTTCAGCCATTAAATCCTTACCTTGTAGGTCTTCTTATTAGTTGCTCCCTTGGCTATCTTCTCAGCTTCAACTTCTAGCCAGAGCTCAATGGCTTCTTTGATATTAGCTAAAGCCTCCTTCTCATTCCTTCCTTGACTGACACAACCAGGGAGAGAAGGGCACTCAACTACAATATAGCCATCCTCGCCCTGTTCCAAAGTTACTGTAAAGTGCATAATAAGCCTCCTGAGGTTAATGTATATTAATCAGGCGATTATTTTAGAGGCAGAGTCCTCAGAGTTTGCCACTTGAACAATTCCATCTATTAATTGCCCCTTTTCCGCTTGCCTTATAGACTCCTCAAGCCCAGCCTCAAATCCACGGTCTAAGGGCAGCAAGCTCTCCTCAGTAAGGATCCTTGCTCATCTATATGTACCAGGCGATAGCGTGCTAATTTCTCATCAATGATCTCACTAACTAAGGCTTTGAAATCCTCGATGGATAGGTTGCCTCTCGTTATTTCGTTTGGTTTTGCCATTGTCTGTTACCTCCTCCCCCTTGATTATATCAATTTGCCGTAGCGACCGCGGCTTGAATGGTTGCGTAGTCATCAGGCATGAACATGGTTGTTGGAGAGGCTTCTGCCTCCCCCACTAAAAGGGACAACCAAGCAAACGTTGCCCCTATCATCAAACATACAAGGGCAATGCCACGGATTTTGCCAATCCTCATCTTTCTCATCGGTCATCCACTTATTTTGTCCTTAATTGGGGCAAGGGGATAACCTCTCCTATCGACTGCTGGTTGGTGACGAAAACAAGCATCAAAATACGCCGTTCGCTATATTTTATCGATAGGTGGTCTCGGTGCGCCGTGCCACTTGCAATATGAGCACCAAGTTATCCTTGTCATATACCTCATATACTATTCGATAATTTCCCACTCTTATTCGATAAGCCCTTTCGGCTCCTTCAATTTTCCTTACCCCATGAGGGCGGGCGTTGTCAGCCAAGCTTCTTACGGCAGTTAGCAACCGCTCAAAGTCGTGCCGCTGTATCCGCCTCTTAAGTCTTTCCAGGTCTCGTTCGGCAGCAGGCGTAAGGTTCGTCGCATCAGGAGATGCGACGCTACAGACAATCTACTCCCGTCTGCTCACTGCCTCTTCAAGTTCATGTTCCACCTCAGCCCATGGTCGTCCGCCTTTCTTCAGCCATTCAGCGCGGGCAGCCTCAATTACAGGCAGCAGATCTGCATCCTCACAACTCTCCAGCCATTCCCGCACCGCCTCAGCGATGATGTCGCTTGCTGGTTTGTGCCGTCTGGCAGCCTCCACCTTTAGGCAGGTATAGAGGTCTTCATCGTGGAACACCACTGTCATCCTCTTGCTCATGGCACCATCTCCTCAGGCATATATACATACGCACGAATCGGCATTGTAACAACATCTGGCTCATTCCATCAAGCCCTACTTTGTGCGTAGTTGTGGGAAGAGGATAACCTCTCTGATCGACTGCTGGTTGGTGAACAGCATCACCAGCCGGTCGATGCCCAGCCCCAGGCCACCAGTTGGAGGCATGCCGTGCTCCAGGGCGAGAATGAAGTCAGCCTGGTATCTCTCTGCCTCTTCATCGCCAAACTTGGTCCGCCAGTCCTCTTGACTTATAAACCGGTTTTTCTGCTCCTCGGGGTCGTTTAGCTCGGTGAAGGCGTTGGCGATCTCCATCCCCCCAGCAAAGGCCTCAAATCGCTCCACCAGGCGTTTATCCTCCGGCTTACGCTTTGCTAAAGGAGATGTTTCCACCGGGTAGTCCAGTAGGAAAGTGGGCTGAATAAGCCCTGGCTCCACGAAGGTGGAAACCAATTTGTCGGTGAGATATGCGGGGCTAAGTGTTTCCTCTGTTTCAATTCCCAGTTGTCGAATCGCATCACGCAGCGAATAAGCATTGGTGTGTTCGAGAAAGTCGATGCCACAGCCTTCCTTGATGGCTTCTCTGAGGGTAATGCGCTGCCAAGGTGGCGAAAAATCAATGGTATCCCCGGCGAAGCTGACCTTGGTTGTGCCCAGAACCTCCTGGGCCACATGGGATATCATCTCCTCCAGCATCTTCATCACATCGTTGTAGTCGGCATAGGCTTCATAGCTCTCAAGCATGGTGAACTCAGGGTTGTGCTTGATGGATATGCCCTCGTTTCTGAAGATGCGCCCGATCTCGTATACCTTGTCGAGTCCGCCCACAATGAGCCGTTTTAGGTAGAGTTCGGTGGCGATCCTGAGGTACAGGTCTTGGTCTAAGGCGTGATGGTGAGTGATAAATGGGCGAGCCCTGGCTCCGCCTGGAATGGGATGGAGCACAGGCGTCTCCACCTCGATAAAGCCTCTCTCGTCGAGGTAGCGTCGAATATGAGCGATTGTCCTGCTACGCACCAAGAATAGCTGTCTCACCTCCTCATTAGAGATGAGGTCAAGATATCTCTGTCTGTAGCGCTTCTCCACATCGACAAGCCCGTGCCATTTCTCAGGGAGTGACTGGAGGGACTTGGAGAGCATGGTGAAGTCGGTAGCTCCTAATGTTATCTCTTCGGTATGTGTTTTGAAGAGATTGCCGCTCACCCCGATGATGTCTCCGATATCGAACTCCCTGAGAAACTCATACTTCTCACCAAGGTGATCGCTACGGAAATAGACCTGGATTTTTCCAGAGGAGTCGCGGATATCGATAAAGGTTGCTTTTCCCATAAGGCGAGAAGCTGTGATGCGACCGGCAAGGCTCACCTGGGCGTTCTCGCCTCGCTCAAAGAGGGCGATGGCCTCCTTTGTAGTGTGGCTGCGATGGTAACGGTGTGGGTACGGGTCGATGTCTTGCTGGCGAATCCTATGGAGCTTTTCCAGGCGCTGGTGGATTATGTCATCGATGCGAGCCATTCTCCTACTTGATCTCCACGATCGTCAGCTTGCGCATACCTGCTGGCACCGGAACCTCCACCTCATCACCCACTCGCTTGCCCAGCAGCGCCTTTCCCACAGGCGACGCGTTGGAGATCTTCCCCTCGCTCGGGTTTGCCTCGGCACTTCCCACGATAGTATAGTAGTCTTCATTGCTGTCCTGATGGCGAACAGTCACCTTTGACCCTAACTGTACCGAATCCGATGACAAAGCCTCAGGATGAATGATCTTGGCGTTGGCGATTATGTTTTCAAGGTCGAGGATCTTCCCCTCCACGAAGCCCTGCTCATTCTTCGCCTCCTCATATTCCGGGGAGTTCACCGCGCTGCGCGATTCCTTGGCTCGTTGGATTCTTTCCGCTACCTCTGGGCGGCGAACTGTGCGCAGGTATTCCAGCTCCTGCTCTAGCTTTGCCAGACCCTCTGGTGTAAGGAAATTTTCATTCTGAGGCATGCTCTACCTCCTTCCGCCACTAGTAAAAAAGACTGAAGGCCAACAACCCTCAGTCACATACCGCTAAACTATTGAATGATACTTACCCTATATTATAAAGGTTATTATGCTATTTGTAAAGAGTCCGCTTAGTTCTCCGTAGAAATCCGACACTCATCCTCCTTCCTGAGTGGTGTGTTCATTCTTAATCCCATGTGGGGTCGGTGGTAGTGATAACGTTCCAGGAACAATTCTACCATCTTCTGACACTCCGGCAAATCTTGG
>JAUWRG010000058.1 GCA_030610655.1 Dehalococcoidia bacterium | reverse complement strand
CCTCTCAATCTCGCTATGTGGCCTCATTTCTCGCCCTAGGCCTCTATGAACTAGCATCAGTAAAGGCATGGGCAGGAAATTATAAAGCATGAAAATCCAGGCATTCCATATGCCTATTTCAAAAGCCGGTATAAGCGACATTTCCCCCCCTCCTTTTGCTTTCTTACCCCGAAGCTAGCGCTACGTCTAATATCCAACTAGACGAGTTTCCGTTCGGCCTAGACCTCGTGCCGTTCCTGGAGGGCGCGGGTGACGCGCCGGAGCCCGACACACATACATGCTGTCAAACGACGCGCCCACATGATTCTAGTGTCCTGTGCAGCTTAAGCAATGATGGCAATGAATAATCGTCTGTCCGTAGACAACCCGGTGCCGTTCGTCTTCAGGGAGCATCTCCATTAGATCGGACTCTGGCACTGAATAACTATGGACAACACATAATGGATTCGCCGGGTTCTCCACAAATGAAACATGATCGAGATTCAATTCAACGACTATAGCGAATGCCTGCACGCTGTCATAGGTCTCTCCCTCCTTATGTTCGCAGTCCCGTAGCCCACAGATATTGCAGATGTCATGATAGCGCTTCGCTACCACGCCATCGTAAGTTCGTCCCTTTATATGGGGACAATCAAGAATATCCTCACGACATATTGAACAGACAGCTTTTACTGAGCCACCTACACTGAAGCCGCCTTTACTATGAGATAGCAAGACGGGACAGGTTACCCAATACAGGCCATCTTTGAATTGCAGTTCACAGCCAAAACCGTCATGAATCTGACGACCGACATCATGAAGGTACTTGCTATGACCTGCTTCCGGCTGCCAAAGCAAAGCTTCACGTATCTTGACCAAACTACGCCTATAAAACGCTTCCGCAACATCCATTTTCTTGCTTCTGGTAGCTTTTTCAGCCTTCTGAACTAGATCCCCTGCTGCAGCAAGAGCAGCGTCCGCTGACTTCTTAGAATGACCAGCCCACCACGATTCGTAGCGAGCCTTTTCAGGTACCCTTGTGGACGCTTGAATTGTGCTCGCTGAACCTTGTTTGGCAAGCGCCTGAACCTCCTCAGACAATAGAGCTCGAACCTCGCTGACCGGCCCCTCGATTCTGCGCCAACGAACAACAGTCCCATTCAGATCAAGCTCAGCATATTCCGCCCTTATGGTTGGTGGTAGTTTGGCATCCCTTTTGATCCAACGGTCGTAGATCCAGTTGGCTAGGACGTTTAAACCCACAGAGACAGCAGCACTTCCTAAGAAAAGGAGAGTTGGCAGAATGACATCTGCAGAATCAAATATGAGTTCTCTCTTTTCCTTACCATCGTCATAAAGCCGTGCTGGCACTCCACTATCCTGCATGACTGCAAGGACATCTTTGGTTGTCGGCGCAAACAAATTCTCGCCTCTCGAAACCTGTGCTAGTATGCCATTGCTGGGCAGAATGACAACACCTGGTTCCGTCAATCTTAGGGACTGAGGGCTAAGATAAGTAGACTCAGCAAAGGTCTGTAACGAACCGTCATTCGGGACGTCATGCCATCCAGTCAAAGAGCTTTTCGATGAGTTGTACTCGGTCATCTCTCTTCCTCCTTCCCTACCGGGAATGTCATCCAACATCGACATAGACGAACGCGGCGTTCGCCTAGACGTGGTGGCGTTCCTCGGGGGCTAGGCTGCGGGTCACGCCTGCACTCGGCACGATTCGCACTCCTACTACTCGTCGATGGCAGGGAGCCCCCTGAGGCCGATCTCCTCGAGCATGGAGTTCATTATCTCGATAGCTTCTTGGCGCTTCTTGTCCATCCAAGACCCCACCGCTCTGTCCCTGCGGAACCGCCGGTCCATGCGGTCGCCGAGTTGAGGGAAGTGCCCCAACGGCCAGTGTATCAGCATGCGATCGAGCCCAAGCTCGCTGTGGAAACGCCTGCGGATCTCCTCGACGATAGACGAGATTGCATCCACCTTGTCGCGCCATGGTGGATGGGTGATATGCACCTTACCTCTCGCCCTCTCTATGAGCGTGCCGTCTCGCGTACTCCAATACCCAGTGTTCAGCGCTATGATCGTGTCCTCCATCGCTTTGTCGAAATCGGAGAAACTGAGTTCCAGATGAAAGTGTGTCCTGAAAGCCGGCCTATCAAGGCACTGAGCGTAGAAGAGGATGAGCTTCTTGTCTTCCTCCCATTCGCTCGTGTTTGGGGCCCACCGTTGCTCCCGCGCTACCTGGTCAATGGTGCGCTGCCGGTGAGCTTTCAACTCCTCAGGCGTGTATGACCGCGTGGTGCGCCCGCGCCCGGGTCTGCCATGCACTTCATCGTGGCAGTTCGGGCACAGTGGGATCGCGTTGTCAATGTCATCAGTGCCCCCCTCCTCGGGCAGCACTATGTGATGCACCTGGACCCCGTGGAGCCTTGCGCACACACAACATCGACGGCCCGTAGCAGCGAGCAGCTTATCAACTTCTTTCTGTTTGAATGCCATACCATCCCCTCCAGCGATATACTCAGCAGAAGGCACCGGGCGCACCCGAGGGGCACCCAGCGACGTTCAGCAAGGCACCGCCTCCCTATATCTCCTGCCTGTTCTCCAGGGCGCGGGTGAGGGTGATTTCGTCGGCATATTCGAGGTCGGCGCCGAAGGGTAGCCCGCGGGCGAGGCGGGTCAATTTAATCCCCAGAGGGCCGATCAGGCGCTGGAGATACATCGCTGTTGCCTCCCCCTCAAGGTTGGGATTGGTGGCCAGGATCACCTCGGTGACCACGCCATCCTGGAGCCTGGCCAGCAGCTCCTTGATCTTCAGGTCGTCGGGGCCGATTCCATCCATAGGGGAGATGACCCCATGGAGCACATGATAAAGCCCCTTGTATTCCCTGGTGCGCTCCAGCGGGAGGATATCCAGCGGCTCTTCGACGACGCAAATCTTGGTGCGGTCTCGTCCTTCCCTGCGGCAGACAATGCAGGGGTCGGAGTCGGTGATGTTCTGGCAGGTGGAGCAGAGGACGATCTTGTCCTTTACCGCCAGGATGGCCTCAGCCAGGGAGCGCGCCTCATCCTCGGGCATGCGAATGAGGAAGTAGGTGAGCCGCTGGGCGGTCTTGGGGCCAATGCCCGGCAGCTTGTGGAACTCCTCGATGAGCCGGGACACGGGCTCGGCAGTGGGCACAAAATCGATGTTCAAATCAGGCCTCCCGCTAGGTCAGGCCGGGGAGCTTGAGGCCGCCAGTTAGGGCACCGAGGCGGCTGGCGGCGAGTTCCTGCGATTTTCGCATTGCTTCGTTCACTGCGCTCAGCACCAGGTCCTCCAGCATCTCAACATCCTCTGCATCAACCACCTCCGGCGATATCTTCACCGACATAATCTCTTGCTGGCCGGTGATCACCACCGTTACTGCCCCACCACCTGAGCTTGCCTCCAGTGTAGTGTTTGCCAGTTCCTCCTGTGTTTTTTCCAGCTTCGCCTGGAGTTGCTGAGCCTGACGCATGAAATGTTTGTTCATTCATCTCCCTCCTCAACGATCCTGGCTCCCATCTTGATCGCCGCATCGACAAGATGCCCCTGGGATTTCTTCTCTGGCTCAGAGGGTTTCTTCCCCCGCTCGGTGAGAATGCAACGAATCTTATACGGTTTCCCGAAGATCTCACTTGCCTTGCTCTCCACCATGTGACGGTACTTGGGGTCCTCGATCTTCTCCTTATGGAACTCAAAATAGAAACCAAGGACGATGGTATCATCATCCAGAGCCACCGGCTCGCAGGCACTCCTCAACAGGGCATCCAGGTTGCCACTTGAGCCCATACCCTTAGTTGCATTGACGACATCCTTCCAGCGGCTGCGGAAGTATTCAATATCATCGGTCAATTCCGGTAGGGTGACCTCCTGGACCTCTTCTGTCGCCTCCACCGCAGTCACCTTGGCTTCTTCCTCTGCCTGTGGAGCAGCCGGAGTTTCTTTTAAGGCGACTGGTGGAGGAGCTACAGCGGGTTTTTCCCTTACCTGAGCTGCCTCGCTGACTATAGGAGCTTCCTCACCCTCGGTCAATGCGCACTCTACCAAGGCCAGTTCCAGAGGCAGCGTGGAGAAGCCATCGAATTCAAGGTCCACCTGTCGAAATAGCTTGAGTGCTTTGGAGATTTGCTCCATGGAGACTGACTTGGCGAGGCTTTTCACCTCCGCCAACACCTCAGGGCTGAGTTCGACAGCCTCAGGTGCGCCCGCCTTGGCCAGAAGCAGTTCTCTTAGATGCTCCATCAACTCCCGATTAAATTGCCGCAGGTCGAGGCCGTCCTGGGTGACGCTATTTATCGTTTGAAGGCCCGCGGCGACATCTTTATTAATGATATACTTTACCAACTCCTGGGCTCGGGCATCACCGGTAACCCCAAAAATCGATTGAACCTGATGGAGGTCAATCTCGGAGCCATAGTAGGCAACCAATTGTTCCAGCAGATTCTCGGCATCTCGCATCGAGCCGGTGGCGCTCCTGGCGATGAGCTTTAGCGATGAATCCTCAATGCGAATCCCCTCCTGCTGGCAGATTCGCTCAAGCCTTGACACCATGGCATCCTGAGGGATGCGTCGGAAATCGAACCTCTGACACCGGGATAGGATAGTGGCGGGCACTTTATGGGACTCGGTGGTCGCCAGCACGAAGCGGACATGAGGCGGAGGCTCCTCCAGGGTTTTCAACAGGGCGTTGGCTGCTGGCTCGGTGAGCATGTGGACCTCATCGATGATATAGACCTTATATCGTGCCATGCTTGGGGCGAACCTGGCCCTCTCCCTGAGGTCGCGGATCTCATCGATGCCCCGATTGCTAGCTGCATCGACCTCGATCACATCCATAGCCCGTCCCTCGGCGAACGCCTGGCACAAGGCGCAGTTGTTGCATGGCTCCCCATCGCCGCTCTGGAGGCAATTCACCGCCTTGGCCAAAATGCGCCCGGTGGAGGTCTTACCCGTGCCTCGAGGGCCGCAAAACAGGTAGGCATGAGCCACCCGCCCGGTTTTGAGGGCATTCAACAGGGTGGTGGTAACATGCTCCTGCCCCACAACCTCGGCCAAGGTCTGGGGGCGCCACTTGCGGTAGAACACCTGCGATGTCACTGATTCATCCTTATACTAACTCTCCAAAATCCTTGTCTATTATCCCCCTGCTTTTACATATCAACGCCAAACTTCTGTAGTTGCCTGATTCATCAGGCAAGGTCGCCCAATCCTTCAAAGAAGGATGGGCAACTACATTATCAAACACCCTCTCAATATCGTGCGCTCAATGTTTGAAGAAAGCTCACTCAGCAAATCTAAACTGTGCACCAGGAATAGTCTTGACCCTCCCCAAGAGGCTGTCTATGGTCTCAAGCATCCTATTCTTATCCTGGGGAAGCTTGCCGTCGGCTCCCCACATATAACGGTTCATCACATGATCGCTGACCACAAACTCGGAAGTAACGTCGAGCGCTTCAACCAGCGTGCGCACCTCCATGAGCAGCCCCTCCACTGATTGCGTGGTGAACTCACCCCGCTGATGCTTTTCATGGAGAGGAGTTCCGGGTATGACACCGAAGGTGCGGAGACGAATAAAGTGAGGGTTTATCCCGTTCAAAACTCTGGCGGTCCCCAGGGCGTGCTGCTCCCAGCGCTCCCTTCCACCCAGCCCGGGCATCACATACTCCGAGAGCTCGAAACCAGCCTCGATAGCCTTTCTCCCTCCCAGGATCATCTCCTCGGCGGTGGCTCCTTTCTGCACATAGAGTAGTAGCTCGTCGTCGCCCGTCTCCAGTCCTACGTGCAATCTGGTAAGCCCAGCATCCCTGAGCATTTTCAAGTCCTCGGGGCTTTTCTTGACCAGGGTTTTCGCTCGTGCGTAGCTGGTAACCCTCTCCACAGTGGGGAAGGTCTCGTAGATGAAGCCGACGATCTCAGCTAAGTCCTTCGCTTTGATGATGACGCTGTTCGAGTCGGCGAGGAAGACGTTTTTCACCACACCTTCATTCAGCCAAAGGATGTCGTTGGCCATAGCCACCATTCCCACCTTGTCGCCGTGCCCACTTTTCCATGCCCAGTCCCTTATCGCATCGGCAACTTTCTGCATCGCCCTTATATCATCCCTTACTTCCTCCACTGGCCTTAGCTCAAACTTGGTGCCCTTGTACATACTGCAAAACGCACACTTGTTCCAGGGACAGTTTCTGGTTGCCCTGATAAGCAGGCTGTAGGCCTCTGTGGGCGGTCTATAGGGAGGCATCTCATAATAGTCGGTCATAATGCCAGTGCTCCTAATACCCTTTCCTCTTCAGCCCTCATCTTAGCTTTATCGCGAGGCTGTTCATGCTCATGGCCCAGGAGGTGAAGCACCCCATGAACCACTAGCAGCGCCAGCTCACGTTGCACCGGATGATGGCGCTCCTCGGCCTGAACCACCGCTCGAGGATAAGAGAGGATCACCTCGCCAAGATGGAGAACGCCATCGGGGGGGTTAACAAACGAGGCATCCGAGTCTTCAAGGAGGGCGAAAGAGAGTACGTCGGTGGCTTCATCGACTCCGCGATAGCTTTTGTTGAGCTGGCGAATCGTCTCATCATCGGTGATCACCAGGCCAAGCTCCGCGGGAGAATCCACCCCTTCTGCGACAAGTGTCTCGGCCACAACGTGCCTGAGCCACTGCTCATCCAAGTATCCCTGAAAGGGCTCATCGATATCTACATAAAGCTCAAAATCTTGCATTATAACTATACCCATTCTGTCTGGCATCTTAGCACAGCGGAGGTGGTTCTTCAATATAGAAAGGCAAGCTCATCTTGCCCCATCCGCAATGAAGTATTGCTAGGAGACTACCCTAGACCCCCGTCAGTGGGGAAGCTCCGTCTGGACTCCCCATCTTCTTCTCTACCTCACCAGGCGATTATGCCTCTGTCTCCTTATAGCCCTGGCTCAGCTTGAGATTCCTCAGAGCCACATCAACGCTGGCGATGGCCCGGCCTTCGGCGTATCCGCTCTCGACCCACTCCTTTTGTGCTCTCAAGAAATACGTGTGATAGGCGGTCTCCACCTCGGTGGTGAAGCCCATGGCATCCATCATGTGATTGACGGAGAACTTCGCCATACGCAACCGAAAAGGGTCGTTCTCCGCCACCCGGCTTGCGTAGGCAAGTGTCTTATCCTCCAGTTTGTCTTGCGGGTACACATGATTCACGAAGTGGCTCTCGTATGCTTCACGAGCGGTCATAAACCGATGCTCGAACAGAAGTTCCTTAGCTTTGCGTGCTCCAACATCCCATGGTACCGAGAAGTACTGGACGTGCGCTGGCAGGAACAGTGCGTCTTCTGAGGCAAAAATCAAGTCCATTGCTGAAGCTATGATCCATGCGCCGAAGATGCAGTACCCGTGTACCATAGCGATGGTTGGCTTTGGAAGGCTGCGCCAGCGCAGAGTCTTCTCCACGTATAGGTCCCTCATCCTTTCATATCGGCTCTTGCTATCCTTCGGATCGGCCATGTACCCTCGCTCCTTGCGGTTAGCAAGCTCCTCGGGAGTTCCCAGGTCGTGCCCCGACAGAAATTTTCACCTTCTCCGGAAAGCACGATCACCCGCACCTCTTCATCACTGGCCGCTTGCCTGAAGGCATCATCCAGTTCCTCCAGCAGCACCCGGCTCAGGCAATTGCGATATCGTGGTCTGTTGAGCTTTACTCGAGCTACCTTCCCAGGTTCATATATTATTTGTCGATATTCCATGACTCTACTCCTTTCTTTATGGCTATGCGCAAAGCCCACCTTAAAACTTTGAGACTGGCAATTGAACCCAGCACGGGTAGGATAGGCAGACTTCTACAGACTGTCAAGCGAGGCGGAGCTCTTTGAGGGTGATGGGCAACCCCCAGAAACAGATTACAGGGCGGGTGGGTGGCACTACAATGTCATTCGGGTTCGCCCATCGGGACAGGCCTGTAAAGGCATGTGAAACCGCAAACACACATTCAGGGGGAGCCCGAGCAGGCTCCCCTTTGGTTTTCGGAGGGCTGTTGGAATATCGAGGGTAGGTTGGAGCCCTTCCGCGGAAGGGCTCCAACCCGCAGTGTAGGCTCAGAATGACATGCGTTTTCGTCTATCATGACAAGCTTGTCGAAGGGCCTGTGCTAAACTCATCGGAGGATTCCCGTCCTAACCCGCTGAGACTGTGGCCGCAATCTCCTATTTGACAGCCGGTGGCATAGGATTTTAACATAGCCACAGCGGCTGATAGAGGAAATATAGTAGGAAAGAAAAAATGGACTTTGAACTGACTGAAGAACAGAAGATGTTGAAGCGGATGGTGCACGACTTCGTGGAAAAGGAAGTCCGCCCCCGGGCAGCGGAATGGGAGGAGAAAGCCGAGCATCTACCCCAGGATTGCTTGCAGAAGCTGATTGAGCTTGGGCTGATAGGAATGATCCTGCCCGAGAGGTATGGCGGACAAGGGCAACCTGCTTTGGACGCTATCCTGGCTATCGAGGAGCTGGCTCGGGTCACTCCATTGGCTGCGCATCCTGTCTTTGAATCGTCCGTAGGACCGGTCAGGGTTATCGAGCAGTTTGGCACCGAAGAGCTTAAGCAAAAGTATCTTCCGCCGTCGTGCCGGGGCGAGATGTTTTTCGCCGTTGGCATGACCGAGCCTGAAGCTGGTACCGCTTTAACCGACCTCACCACCAGAGGGCCGTCTTAGACGGTGACTATTATGTTGTCAATGGTCAGAAGCGCTTTGTAACTGGCGGAGGTATGGCTGAGGGCTATGTGGTATACGTCAGGCCCAGATAAGAGATGTCCCAACTGCCAGGAAGAAATCCCTATCATTGGGAAACCTCTTATTGCCAACGAAAGTAGAGCATCACCGAGATTGAGCACTTAAGGACGAATATGTATGCAGAAAGGAGCAAGTCGATGGACATCGTAGAAGCTATACGGACAAGGAAGAGCATTCGAGGTTTTAGACCCGACCCTGTTCCCAAGGAGATTCTGAGGGACATCCTGAACATCGCCACACGAGCGCCTTCGGCAATGAACACCCAACCCTGGGAGATCACCGTTATCGCCGGGGAGGTCTTGGAAAACATCAAGCGGGGCAACATCGAGATGCTGGAGTCTGGAGCGATACCGAACCCAAACGTATCGGTTCAGCCCTTTGAGGGCGTCTACAGGCAGCGCCAGGTGGACCTGGCTGTCCAGATTTTCCAACTGATGGGTATAGCCAGGGAAGATAAGGCAAAGAGAGCGGAATGGCTGAAAAGGGGATTTCGTTTCTTTGATGCGCCGGCCGCCTTCATACTCTCGGTGGATAAGTCCCTAAAGCCATGGTGGGAGCTGTTCGACTTCGGCGCTATCTCACAGACCATTTGCCTCGCTGCACTGAACTACGGCCTGGGTACTTGCATTGAGGACCAGGGTGTAATGTATCCCGAGGTGATACGAAAGTATACTGGTATACCCGAGTCAAAGCGGATTATCATCTGTATCCCCATCGGCTACCCCGACTGGGACTTCCCGGCAAACAGACTGGAGAGCAAGCGCGAGCCGGTGGAGGCCATCACCACTTGGTGTGGCTTCGACTAGGCTTTCTCGGCCACCTGCTGAGATGCAGATCTTATGTCAACAACTTGGGCATACCGAACGAAGTGGGTCACAGATTTCATGCCCATCCCGGTGTGTACATCTCGTGGCGTAACTCCGCCCCAAGGTATCGCAACATCTAAACTGAAAGAAGAATTCCCGCCAGCATATAGCGATAGGCTAACTGAAGTGGGGTCATATTTGTAAGGAGGGTCATCTTCATCTACTTGAGCAACCACCGTAGGCACAACCATCGACGACAGCGCTATCACCAGCGCCAATGCTACTGCCAGATAAACTAGCTTGGTTTTCATTCTTTACCCCCTTTTCATTAAGCTATGGATCAAGCCCTCGACCTGTCGGGGTTAAAAAGGGGACGTTTGCCAGCGGGCGCCGGGCAAAAAGCCACAATCACATGAGGAAAACCGAAGCTTTGTTTTGCCTAATTTGCACCTCCAAAAAAGAAAACCGACCTTTCTACAGGTCGGTTTCGCTACTCGCTCCACAAAGCCCAAGCAACCAATTACAGGCTCTGCTTCGTCGCTCCTGCTAAGCAATCGTCATCGTAGTACAACAAGCCCCTTTTGTCAACCCCTCGTAGGCTGTTTGTTAATGTTGTGTCGGTGTTCTATGAGGTGTGAAGGAATCCTTTCCTTCACAAGTAGCAGAGGGAAAGATTCCCTCTGCCCTCTGTTCTGAGTCCTTCTTCGAAGGATCACCCATGAAGGAGATGGTCCTTCAGCAGAAGTATTGAACAGGAAAGAAGCGTCGCCTCTCAGTGTCCGATTTAGCGGACGCTCGCAAAGCGGAGGCGACGAAGCAAGGGACCCCGACGAAGCACTCACAGGGAGGAAACATATGTCATTCTGAGTAGGGGCGGGTTTCAAACCCGCCCCTACATGGAGATGATAGGGATAGGGCCTGACCTGCGTAGGGGCACGGCCCTTCTAAGAAGGGTGCCCCTACTACGATATCCCAGATCCGTCACATCAGGAGATGCAGCGCTACAGTAGCGTCGTGACTCCTGTCACGACGGTGGATTATCCGTAGCGTCCTTCTATGAAGGACGCTGGACTGCGTCGCCACAGATCGAAGATTCTTTGAAGTGGCGACGCTACATTACCGGATCGCGCAGGGTTAGTCTTCCCAGATACCTTGTGTGATCTCGGCAAGACTCACCATGGGGTCGATCACTAGCTCCCTGACAAAAGCCCTCAACAGGCTGTTTCCCGATATAAACTCCGCCAGGGGAGGGCTGGCCTGGTAGTACCACGCCACGAATTGAGAGCCCAGGGCGCTTTCCAGCAACACCTGGTCTCTAAACGCCCTTAACACATCGAGCTCCTCAGCGGCCGGTGTGCCATAAGCAGCGGTGGCGATAAAGCACCCGGCAGCTGCAGGCTCGCCACCGCCAAAGGGTGTCCCCGTCAACTGCGACAGGTTGGGGGTGGTATCCGACCTGATCGTCGCCCACATATAGCCGCGGTAGCTATTAACGGCAGCGGTATTCACACCACTATCGGAGCACTGCACCCAGGAGGAGCCGTTCCACCAGTTAAGCCTCAGGGATGACTCGGTAAGCCCTGCAATCTCAGCATCGGTGTAGTAGAGCCTGATCTCGATCTGGGAAGGACTACCAGTTATATGGACATCTATATATTTGCCCATAGCGCCAGAGAAGCCAGCGCCGGGGTTG
>JAUWRG010000055.1 GCA_030610655.1 Dehalococcoidia bacterium | reverse complement strand
GCAACCCTGCATCGGAGGTGATCCTGGCCCCGTGGAACTCTAGTCTCAGCCGCTTATCGAATTGAAGCTTCAGTGTCTCCTTGGCCTTTTCACCCATCCTTCTGCTGAAGGACCAGCCCCATCTGATGAAGCTAAACAAGGGGGCATTTGAAGCTATTTTACCATAGAAAGATGCCTATGTCCCCAGTTTGATATGGGAAATCAGGGTGTAAATCTTTCCAGAAGCTCATCGAAACCATGGACATTGAAATATCGATTGAATGTTGCTTGCACCGCATTCCTGATGAGCCTTTCAATAACCTGCTCCTCCATTTCCTCCTCACCGCTCTCCAGTTCAATCTTCCCCTTGGTAGAGGCGATGAGAAGTGGAAGGTCACAGATTCTGGGAGCTACCTCCTTTTCATCCAACCTTATCCCTCTCCTGATGGCATTGCTCAATAGGTTCTCATAATTTGATATGGACACCCGAACACTCACCCCCGAGCGCTGACTTATATCGGTGCTCTCCCTCGCCTGCCTCGTTATCTCAGCAACAATCTCCCTCATGAATTGAGGGGTGATGGCCTGATGCGAGTCATCATCAAAGGTGGTTTTCTCCCTCTCCATTATCCCTATCTCATCCTCCAGGGTTTTGGGGTAATGAGTCCTTATCTGCGAACCATACCTGTCCCGAATAGGGGTGATGATACGGCCTCGGTTCGTATAACCCTCCGGATTGGCGCTGGCCACGATACACATATCCAGGGGAAGCCTTACCTTGTAGCCCCTTATCTGGACGTCCCTTTCCTCATGGAAACTAGCCAACATCCAGGGTCGGATGCTAACATATCGCCTGTTTGCTCGTATGCTCTACCCCTGCATCCGGCACAGATAAGCCTATGGGAACACTTGCCACACTCGCCCTTCAACTCCCTTGAGCGAAGTTTGGCCAATATCGGTGATTCCTGCCATATTTCAATTATGCTTTTCTCCCTTACGTTGCCCAATCTAACCCGAAGCAGCATGCAGGGATTAACATCGCCATTTGCCAACACTGTAATGTAGCCAGAGGGCATTCCAGCAGCACATCCTCTGCCGTAGTAGGGAATGCGGCGCAAAACGTTCATTGGGATATGCTTAGGTCGAATATCTTTCTCCTGAAGTACTACAGGATACATAGGACAGGCGGGGACCCTTATCAGGATGGGACAATCCACCTGGGCTTGGGCTAGCCACTCCATTACTTCTTGTCTTTGGTCAGGCTCAAGTGCATCGTCCAGACATTCCCTCTTCGCTCTACCAGCCAGCACGAGGTCGAAGAACTCGGCTGCCTCGGCCCCGCTCTCCACTGCTAATCGAAGCATATCGGGAACCTGCGACACCGTCTGTTTCCTGATGACCATTCCAAGCTGGAAGGGCAAGATGGCTGCTTTACAGGCTGATATTCCCTCCATTGCTTGGTCGAAAGCGCCACTCTTACCACGAAAAGCGTCATGCGTCTCGGCATTAGCTCCATCGATTGAGATGGCTACTGATTGAACTCCCGCCTTCACCATTTGTCGGGCGGTCGCTGTGTCAATGAGCGTACCATTACTTCCCAACCCCGTCACTATCCCCTTGCCTGATGCGGCGGCTACAATATCAAAAACGTCGTCCCTACATAGCGGCTCCCCGCCGTCGAGAACTAGAAGTCCGACTTTCCAACGCGCCAGATCGCTTATGAGCCCTAGCGCTTCAGCAGTTGACAACTCGTTGGGAAGTCCATTCTCCGTTGCCTCGCTGTAGCAGTGCTTACAACTCAGGTTACACTTATTAGTAATGCCGAAAGAAACGAGGAATGGTGGTGGTACATTCATGTGATGACTAATGACCTCCCTTATCCTCGCCTTTGTCTCCCTTCTCCCTGAGGAACCGCTCTATCTCCTTAACAAGCTCATCCGTACTGTAGTCTGGTTGCATTTCCTCTCCACCCTTCTGGGCGGCTAATCGCTCAAAATAATCGATAAGCTCGCTAGCTTCCACCCTGAAGAACTCCCTGAGATGAGCCATCTTTTCCTCTATTTCCCTGTCCGTTTCCTTAGCCCAGCTATCGATCTCTGTCATATCGATTTCCAAGCCCGTCATCTGAGTGAGTATCTCGAGAACCGCTTTCGAAGACCTGGGGTTTGCTACTTGTGTGGTGTAGATTGGTATTTCACCTAATAGACAAATGCCATCGATATTCCTTTGTTTGGCAACCCCTAACAACAGCCCGTTAAGACCACTGATACTGCCTTCTCTGAGCAGCGTTACATCGTATTTCTCAAGTTCCTGGACCAATCTGGGATTTGTCGCTACTGCCAACACCTTTGGCCTGTTAGTGTGGTATATATGAGTGGGGGCGGCAGCAAAGGTGTATAACCTTCGCACCTTAAATCTTTGAGCCACATCCAGGACTAGATTAGCAAGCCCATACCCCTTCATTTGGGGCTGAGCCTCCGACATGAATATTATCAAGTCATTTCCTTCACCACTATCATAGAAGTAGAACTTACCCTCAGGTATTCCTATCTCCTCTACAACAGAGTTCTCGATAAGAACCCCACCCAGGTCGAAAAACTCATCTGGCTCGATACTGCCAAATTCCTGAGCGTCTAACCTCTCCGTGAGATACTTAGCTGCGACGATCGCCACACCCCCCATGCCAGGCCAAGCCGCTATCATCAAGGGATTGCTAAGTTTGGGTTCTGTATAGAGTCTGATCGCTTCCATTTTTTCCAAAAGTTGCGCAACTGCCTCCCTATTACTATACTTGAAAGCGTCGATTTTTTCTAGCAGGGAAATGCCTCTAAAACAGTTATACAGGCAGTGGATACGGCAACCGGCAAGGTTATGGTTCTTGGAACCGCCGGCGCTCGGGTGATGGTGGCAAACCAAATCCTCGCCTCGGGCGGTCTGTGGTTCAACCTTGGTGGAACGCAGATACTCTTCGATCCCGGCCCCTGTACGCTGGTCCGGGCTGTCGGGCTGTAAAGAAGAAACTAAAGCCAACAAAGCTAGACGCCATCATCCTCACTCATCGGCACCTGGACCACTCGGCGGATGCCAACATCATGATCGAGGCGATGACTGAAGGGGGGCTGAGGAGGAGGGGAACGGTCTTCGCCCCCAGCGATGCCCTTGAGGAGGATCCTGTGATCCTCCATTACCTGCGCTCATACGTGGAGCGCATTGAGTTACTTGAGGAGGGAAAAAGCTACAACATCGGTGATGTCTCCTTCTGTACCCCTGTTAGGCACCGGCATCCCGTGGAGACCTATGGGGTAGTATTTGAGACCCCCAGACATGCCATCTCATGCCTTGTAGATACCCGCTTTTTTGACGATCTGTGCCTCCACTATAAGGGAGACCTTCTTATAATCAACGTGGTAAGGATCGAATCCGGTGGGCCTTTCGACCACCTTTCTGCTTCGGAAGCCGGGACGATAATCAGCAGGCTGAGGCCCAAAGCAGCGATTCTAACTCACTTCGGCATGACCATGTGGCGGGCAAAGCCTTGGGAGGTGGCAAGCAGGCTATCACATGAGACTGGTATCCGCGTCATCGCTGCCAGAGATGGGATGACCTTCGACCTGGCCGAGCTGGACTAGAATAGAGGGGTTAGGTTTGCCTATTTGTTGAATAGGCAGGCAGTATGAATGGGATAAGATTGATCAATTGACGCAAGTGGGATACAATTATGAAGAAACTGAGGGTTGGAATGTTAAAAATCCGTCGTGAGTTTGTATTTCGTTGGTCGAAGGAATATAACGAGAGGTTCAAAGGGAGCGTAGAGCTTGAGGTATGAGATGGAAATTAGACAGTGGCTTGCCAAGCAGCCTGAACCCAAATATTTGGACAAGAAGCATTTCGTTAAGCTTGGCTGGTGGAAGGCTCGTCGACAAATGAATAATTATGTAGCCAATGGCGAAACTTTGGTGAAAGAATCAACTCGTTCAGCATACCAGGCATCTGATGCACGGCAGAAATTAGATATACTGACAAAGCAGAAGAAGCTGAATGGGGTTGGGGTCCTGGTAGCGTCCACTATACTGCACTTTTTACATCCCGATGAGTATCCTATTTTTGATAAGCATGTGCGAAGCAGCCTGAAGAAGGCAGGTGGTTGGAAAAAGTCTATTGACGATGCAAGTCCCGAGGCATGGACAGAATATATAGCTATTATGAGGATCCTTTCCGAGAATCTGAATGTGAGTGTGCGTGAACTAGACAAAGCATTGTGGGCTTACGATAAATGGGGCTAATACTTACAGTATGAACATACCTCCAATTTAGCAGCGCACATTATGAGGGTTTCGTCTCTAATTGCAGAGAGGAGGGCTATATGCGCCATTCTATTAAAGTGTTTGTGCACAAGGGTGAGAACTATTATGTCGCTGAGTGCCTAGAGATAGCAGTGGTAACTCAGGGTAAAACCTTGGACGAGACTATCGCCAACCTTCGGGAGGCTGTTGCCCTGCATCTTGAGGGCGAGGACCTTGCAGATTTAGACCTTGCCCCCAGCCCTTTTCTTTTAGTGACCCTCGAGTTGGAGCCCACGATTGTCGCCTAAACTAAAGCGCCTCTCTGGTTCTGAAGTGGTAGATATTATGAACAGCTTTGGCTTTGAGGTGCATTCTCAAAGAGGTAGCCACATCAAGTTACGTAAGATCAGTGTCAACGGGGAAAGGCAGACCTTAACTATTCCCATACATGCTGAACTCGATATGGGTACGCTACGGGCTATTGTTCGCCAAGCTGCGCGGTACATCCCTGAAACTGAACTGCGACCTCATTTCTACGCTGATTAGGCGCAAACTATCATTGAGAGGAAGTCAATTCCGTATCCTGATAGGAGGTTCATCTGGGGCAATCCGGACGAAGCGTATATCGCTCCGAACCGCGGCGATCTTCTTTAAGACCATCCGCCAACTTACAGCAAAGGGAAATAGTTCATCCTGATGAAGGTGAAGTTCTTCGTTATTTTGTCCGTGCCTTTTATGATGCTTCCAAACTGGGTGCTGTGCCCGGGAAGTACGTATTCGATATCCAACTCGGACATCCTCTCGATACTCTGCTTAAGCAATTTGCCATCCCCTCCGGGCAGGTCCGTTCTCCCTATCGCACCATGGAATAGCACATCCCCGGTTATCAACACGCGGTTTTCGGGCCAGTAAATGCTCATGGAGCCTGGGCTGTGGCCAGGGGTCAGCAAAACCTTCAGGTTTATCTTGTTCTCCTTCCCCAGATTCAGATCGCCCTCTCTAAGGCAAAGGTCAGGCTCTAAATCCAGGCGCCGGCCTAGCTTGTTGGCCATCTCCTTCCTATATTCAGCTTCGTCCTCATGAAAGGCAATGAGGGCACCTCGTAGTTTGCCCGTCCCCACTCTGGCTCTTGTTCTCTCCGCCAGAGCTTGGCTGGCTTCACAATGGTCGGGGTGAGAGTGAGTGTTGATTATCAGACCGACATCCTCGGGCTTAAGATCATCTTTCTCTATAGATATGAGCAAGTGGTCGAAGCAGCGCTCCCTGAGCTCGTTAACCAGATGCCCTGGATCTATAACGATGTGGGGGCGGTCACCCTCTAGGACATTGGCAAAGAGGTAGGTATTACAGTTGTTGCCCCTTCCTGGCCAGATGTAGCAATACAGATTTTCTAGCAGGTTCAACTTATCACCCCAATCGAAGGCAATGCGCGCCTAAGCTTTGCCTCGAATCCCGAATAAAAGTATAATTGAAGCACACCGATTTATCTAGCTTTTGATGAGGTAGTCATGGGAGAGATTAAAAGCGCCTTTGAGAAGGCGTTAGAAAGAGCGGAGAAGCTGGGGAAACTTTCCCCAGAGGAGATGAAGAAGAGGAAGGATGCGGAAAGTACGGCCATCGGTAAAGCACTCGCTGAACGATACTTAGAGCATGGCCATAGTCGAGTACTCAAGGAGGAATCGAATAGATACACTGGCGATCAAAAGATCATTGTGAGCACGGCGGCAATACGGAGATTGGTTGATGCAATCAGCTTGCAAAATAACGAATTAACCGAAAGGGCGATGGAAGGAATAAGCACGCTGAGCGATGACGCAAGAACGCTGGAGGCAAAAAGAAAAATAGTCTCCCTCATAACGGAATATAAGGAAGCGGAAAGGCAGGCGTATGAACAAGGGAAAAGAAGAATGGACAGAAGAGGAGCAGAATTGCTCGATGAATTGGCGATCTCAGGGAGCGCTATCGGCGAAGTCAAGCTTGGAGCTAGAGAAGCCTGGGAAGAGATACGAGAGGAGCTTTCCTCACGATTTGATAACAGACTACAGAAGCTAAAGCAGGAACTGCTTGAGTTATCGTAGGTAGGGGCGTTCAATTGAACGCCCCTACTCATCGTTTCCGCTGCTAAGCTCTAGCGAAGACCTTGACTGGGTGCCAGAGATTCTTTTCTGGGAGGAAATGCAGCACAGCCAAGAAGCGTCCGTCAATGGAGTAAGCGCGGCAATAATCTTTATCCGCACCCTCTCCCAGAGCCAATTGGCAACCGTTTTTGATGGCATGCTCCTTTTCTCCACTGACTATAACGGCCATCCAATCCTCCAGCACTACATCTATGGGATAAAGGATATCCTGCCAGCAATTATGCTCAAAAGAGGCCTCAAGCTGTGGGATGGTGACACTATCGTCGATGTCGAAGATTCCGCTCCTCAATCGAGCCAATTCTCTGACGTGGGCGCCACAGCCGAGGGATTGGCCAAGATCGTGAGCTAGGGAACGAATGTAGGTTCCTTTGCCGCACTCAACAGCGATAGTGCAGTGGGGAAGCCGCCAATCCATGAGCTTCAGGCGGAAGACATCGGCCCTTCTCGGCTCCCTTTCCACTTCAATGCCGGAGCGGGCGAGATCATAGAGGCGTTTCCCTTGGTGCTTAACGGCACTATACATCGGGGGTTTCTGAAGAATGGAGCCACTGAAAGAAGGGAGAACTCCTTCCACCTGCTCCCTGGTGATATTAGAGGGGTCAACCTTCTGCGTTACATTACCATCTGCATCGTAGGTATCGGTGGATACTCCCAGCTCAATCTCAGCCAGATAGATTTTATGAGCCTCTACTATAAATGGAATCACCCTTGTTGCCTGACCAAGGCAAACAGGTAAAACCCCCGTTGCGCCTGGGTCAAGGGTGCCGGCATGCCCGACACTCCTCTCCCCGCTCAGACGCCTCACTATTTTGACAACCTCTAGCGAGGTTATGCCAGCGGGCTTATTGGTGTTGAGGATCCCGTCAATGCTCAAATCGCTCTTCGCTGACCTGCTTCATCAGGTGGAGGATTTCAGCCCCCCACTCTATGGAATTGTCCAGATGGAAATCCAGTTGGGGCATGCGGCGTAGGGATAGACGTCCCCTCATCTCTCTGTAGAGGAAACCCGATGCGGAGGCCAAACCTTCCATTGCCCCCTTCTTTTCCTCCTCGCTTCCCATAATACTGACAAAAACCTTGGCATATCTCAGGTCTGCCGAGGTATCTACCCTGGTCACCGTCAAAAAGCAGCTAAGCCTTGGGTCTTTAACCTGGCGGAGAAGAAGCTCGCTTAGCTCCTCCTGAATGAGGTCATTGATCCGCTCAGTTCGTCTGGTCACTGTCTTTCCTTTACATAGAGCTTGATGATGTCGCCGATTTCAAATTCGCTAAACCCTTCAATGACCACTCCACACTCAAAGCCAGCGGCGACCTCCTTAACATCATCCTTGAAGCGCTTCAAACTAGAGACAGTAGATTCGAAGACATCCTCGCCGTTCCGCATGACTCTGGCAAGTGCTCCCCGGGTTATTTTGCCATCGGTAACATACACCCCGGCTACGTTGCGACCTCGGATGGAGAAATTTGCCCGCACCTCAGCACGTCCCTCCACCACTTCTACATAGGTCGGCTCAAGCATCCCTTTCAACACCTTTTCTACATCGTCTACCAGGTTGTAGATTACCTCATAGCAACGGATATCTATCCCCTCGCTGTCGGCAAGTTGCCTCGCTCCAGGCTCAGGGCTGGTGTTGAATCCAAGAACTACCCCTTTTGAAGCGAGTGCGAGGAGCACATCACCCTCAGTAATGCTTCCGCTACCCGAGTGGAGGACATTTACCCTAACCTCATCTAGAGAAAGGCGTCCTAAGGAGGTTTTTATCGGCTCAATGCTTCCCTGCACGTCGGTCTTTAGTATGATGTTAAGCTCCTTCATGCGGCCGTCACGGATCTGGGCCGAGAGTTCACTGACAGTCAGAGCTCTAATCGGTTTCACCGTGCCAAGCCTTTTCTCCTCTTGGCGCTTTTCCGCCAAGTTACGCGCTTCCCTTTCACTGGCAGTTACGGTGAGTATATCACCAGCCTGAGGCACATTTCCAAAACCCAAGACCTCGACTGGCGTTGCTGGCCCTGCTTTTCTCAAGCGCTTGCCCTTGTCGTCGAACATCGCTTTTACCTTGCCCCAGGTGTCACCTACGCAAAAGGTGTCACCCACTTTTAGCGTGCCTGACTGCACCAAAACGGTTGCTAGCGGGCCCTTGGTCTTATCCAGCTTTGCCTCAATGACCGCACTGATAGCCCGCCCCTCCGGATTAGCTTTGAGTTCCTCTAACTCAGCAACGATAAGCAGGTACTCGAGAAGTTCTGAGATCCCCTCCTTCTTCTTTGCTGAAACCGACACGCAGACCACATCACCACCCCAGTCCTCGCAAAGCAGCCCCAGGTCTGCAAGCTGTTGCTTTACTCTTTGCGGGTTAGCATTTCGCTTATCAGTCTTATTGATGGCAACTACAATAGGAACATCGGCGGCACGAGCGTGGTCGATAGCCTCTATGGTTTGGGGCATTACTCCATCGTCGGCGGCCACCACCAAGATGGTAATATCCGTTACCTGAGCCCCACGCGCCCTCATTGCAGTGAAGGCTTCATGTCCTGGAGTATCGAGGAAGGTTATCTTTTTACCATTGACCTCCACCTGGTATGCACCGATATGTTGGGTGATCTCGCCCACCTCTGTGGCGGTCACTTTTGTCTGGCGTACTGCGTCGAGAAGGCTGGTCTTGCCGTGGTCTACATGCCCCAGAATAGTGACTACTGCCGGTCGAGGCTTTTGCAAACGGGTGTCAGCATCCTGAAACGGCTGATCCCGTTTGGCCTTGTGGGCGGAGATTGCTTTTTGCGCTTGAACGGCTTCGTAGCCAAAGCCTGAAGCTACAATTGCTGCTGTATTGTAGTCGACAACCTGGTTGATGCTGGCCATAATGCCGTTTCTCATTAGCTGCTTGATAACTTCTATAGCGCTCGTTTCCAAGAGATCAGCGAGTTGCTTCACCGTGAGGGAGGGAGGCATCTCAATGCAGCGTTTACCTTCAATTTCGCTGGGTGCCTCAGGGGCACTTACCTCCTCAGGTACCTGCTCTACCTTGTCTGTCTTTTGGCTTTTTACACTCATTTAATCCTCACCTGACTAGGGAAGCATCTCCGCATATAAAGCGAGTCCCTTCTTGTCCTTCGCTGTGGTCTTTGTCCTCAACGCACGGTCAAGGTGCTCTTTTTTTAGTGCTGCATCCCAACAGCTTTTTGTTTTACATAAATAGGTACCACGTCCAGATCTCTTGCCGGTAGGATCTATCTCAACACCGCTTTCGGTCCGCACAATACGAATGAGTTCCCGCTTTGGTCTTATCTCGCGGCAACCGATACAGGTACGCTGCGGAACGTGTTTTGGTCTACTACCCTGCTTCCTCACTGAAGTCATAGGCACCTTTCTCCCATCTTCCCAGGTCTTCGTCTTCATCGACAATGACCCTCGGGGCTCGACGGGCCTTCTTGGGCTTCGCCGCGCCTTCTACCGTTTCTTTCGCTGCCGTCCTTGCTTTGCCCTTCCTTGCCCTCTTCTCGGGCTTTACTTTTCTACCCGGCAATACATCCTCAGCAAAGCGAATTTGAGTGGCTGGCTTGAACTCTTCTATAGGTGCCACTTCCTCTATAGGAAGTGTTACCTCCTCTTCCTTTGGGACGAGCGGTTCAACGTATTCCTCGGGAGCCTCAGTAATTGCCTCCTCCGGCTCTATCAACAATGTCTCTTCGGATTCTCGTTCCTCTATTAAAGTTTCCTCTATGGGACGCAATACTTGTTCTGCAAGCGCAGCTTTCTCCTCCTCGGCAACCGTAGTACTCTTGATGTCGATTCGCCATCCGGTAAGCTTGGCAGCGAGCCTAGCATTTTGTCCCTCTTTACCTATGGCCAGAGATAATTGGCGATCGGGCACGACCACAGTTGCAGCCTTCACTTCCTCATCAAGCTCCACAGTGGCCACCTGAGCTGGGCTCAAGGCATTGGCAATGAAAGTCGCTAGGTCGGAATGCCACGCAACAATGTCAATCTTCTCTCCGTTCAGTTCGTTAACGATGTTTTGTATTCTAATACCGCGAAGTCCGACGCACGAACCGACAGCATCGACACCCTGTTGACGAGCAACCACAGCAATCTTGCTGCGATTTCCTGCTTCCCGCGCAATCGACTTCAATTCCACAACGCCGCTGTGAATCTCTGGAACCTCTACCTCGAGTAGACCACGGAGGAGATTCGGATGGGTTCGCGATACGAAAATCTGAGGCCCCCTGGTGCTGCGATGCACCTCCACAAGGCACACCTTCAGCCTTTGCCCCACACGGTAACGCTCGCTACGCACCTGCTCCGAAGTGGTGAGGATGCCCTCAGTCCTCCCCAGATCGACGACAATCTGCCTGGGCTCTACCCGCTGTACAATGCCGGTGATAATCTGGCCCTCTCGATTGGAAAACTCCTCGAAAACCAGCTCCCGCTCCGCCTCATGCAGGCGCTGTAGCACCACTTGCTTTGCAGTTTGAGCGGCGATCCGCCCGGCGTTTTGGGGTGTGGATTCGACTTCGATGGTCTCATCAATCTGGATGTCCTCTTTTATTTTCCTTGCCTCATCCAGCGAAATCTCGCAAACAGGATCGGCGACCGTCTCCACCACTGTCATTTCGGCGAAAACGGTTACCTTCCCCGTGTTGGGATTAAGCTTCACCGAGACTTGCTGGTTTGGCGCGAAGCTGTCCTTTTTAAAGGCGGAAACTAGAGCTGCCACCACCACCTCTAGCACTACTTCGAGAGGAAGTTTCTTCTCAGCAGCAAGCTGAGTGATTGCGAGCATAAATTCGCTCTTCATCTTACCCAAATTCCTCCTCGCATCTCATACAACAAAAAAGTGGGTGCCAAAACCCACTTCAATCTCACTCACTTTACTGTAGTTTAGTATACCATAACTAACGGGATGATGCAAGCTCTCGCTTAGTTCTCCGTAGAAATCCGACACTCATCCTCCTTCCTGAGTGGTGTGTTCATTCTTAATCCCATGTGGGGTCGGTGGTAGTGATAACGTTCCAGGAACAATTCTACCATTTTCTGACACTCCGGCAAATCTTGGAG
>JAUWRG010000004.1 GCA_030610655.1 Dehalococcoidia bacterium | reverse complement strand
GCGCAGGAACATAGGGCCAATCCCAACTCAATCCCGACAAAATGAGCCACCCACCCTATTACCGGCGCACCAACGGCAACTCCGGCAGTAAGCAGCGAATGGGAAATGCCAGTTGCTCTGCCACGCTCGTCTGGCGTAGTGTGATCCGCCACTAGAGCAGATATCGATGGAAACAGCAGGGCATAGGCCGCCCCATACAACGCCATGATTACAGCTAGAAGAACAAAGCTTCCAAGAGCAGGCATCACCCCAAACCCAAGGCTGAAACGGATAATGTGAGCTCGAATCTTCATTGGCGAACGGTGCCATAGATAAACTTCATGACATTATGAACAAAAGGGCGAATTGTTCAATCTCTAAATGCTGGGTATAATAGAGGCAGGAATGAGAGCGAATGTAGAAATCAGCAGTGGAATTGCTGGGAGAGTAACGATTACATTCCCCTATGACCCTGCGCATGTAGCGAAAATCAAGGCCATTGAAGGTAGCAGATGGCATCCAAAGGAAAAGTATTGGAGTGCTCCCCGTTCTGATGGAATTCTAGAAAAAAATCCTATCGGTTTTTGCCGGGCAACAAATAGAAATAGACCCTCTCCTGCAATCCTCAGAGTTTGAAAGGCGAAGGAAAGAAGTTCTGAGCGATACAGAGAAAGAGCTGAAATTGAGAGGATACAGCCAAAAGACTCGAAAGGCTTATCTACACCATATCAATCGTTATGTCTGCCATTTTATGAAAGACCCTCGACAACTGGATGAGGGGGATATTCGGAAGTATATGCTTCATCTCATTGATGATGAGAAGGTGTCGAGATCATATCACAATCAAGCAGTTAATGCGGCCAAGTTCTTGTATGAATGTGTATTGCAGACACCAAAGGTAGTTGGCAATCTGCCTCGACCCAGAAAGGAGACCAAACTACCTGTTGTCCTCGGTCGGGATGATGTGATGCGCCTTCTTGGTGTGGTAACCAATCTCAAGCATAGGGCAATCCTAATGTTGACCTATTCTGCAGGTTTGAGGGTAAGTGAGGTGGTTCGGTTAAGGGTTGAAGACATTGACGAGGAACGACATATGATTCATATTCGAGGTGCCAAGGGGCGGAAAGGCCGCTATACGCTCCTTTCCAGTGTGGCGTTAGAGGCTTTACACCAATATTGGCAAACTTGCCATCCGAAGATCTGGCTCTTCCCCGGGCCAAAGACCGATAGTCATCTTACCACCCGCACCGTGGAAAAGGTTCTGGAGGATGCTTGTCAGAAGGCAGGAATCCCAAAACATATTACTGTCCACACCCTGCGGCACAGTTTTGCCACTCATCTACTTGAGGGTGGCACAGACTTACGCTATATTCAGGAGTTGCTGGGGCATAAGAGCCCAAAAACTACAGAAATATACAATCATGTGAGCGAACGAGACATTGGTCGTATTCGCAGTGCACTGGATACATTTCAAAAACTGTAAGGGCCAATAAAGAATGGCAAGATTTGGTTCACCCCGAGTTGGGGATAAACGAAATAAGTTCGGTTATCCATAGTTATCTGCAATTGCGGGCAGGGGGAAAAGCAAATATCAAGGTATGTTATATATAAAAATTAATCGAAGGTAATCAGATATGTATCAATCAACATTTTTTGAAGAAGAAGGGAAACTAATCAATTTAAGAGAAGCAAGTGTTTGGGCTTCGCAATATTTAAATCGTAGAGTTACAATTTCTAATATTTCGTATTTGCTGCAATACGGAAGAATAAGAAAGTATGGAAGTAATGGGAATCCCTTGATAAATATTGAAGAATTAAAAGAATATTACGACTCTTATGACAAAGAAAAACAGTGGAAAAAGAAATTAGGTGAAGACCTTAATTGGCATTTGTCATTTGTAGAATACAAAGAATCGGAAAGAACAAAACATGTTCATAGGTTACATCCGTACAAAGGTAAATTTATTCCTCAATTGGTAGAATATTTTCTTGATTCTCATACCGATGAATTCAAGAAAGGAGAACATTATGAAAACATTTGAAGTTGTTTTAACAAAATCATATATTGTGAAAATAAAAGCAGAAGACAAAAAGAAAGCAAAAGGATATTCAGAGTTATTCACGGGCGATATTCAAGATATTTCATCAATTGATAATAGAAGAAAATTTAACTTTGAAATAGAAGATATTGAATGTAAAATAAACGAAGCTTTTGATGTTCAATAGGAATTACTATGAAAAAGATTGAAACACAGATATTCTTGGGTGATTGTAAAGATATTTTGAAAGATTTTGAGAATGATAGTGTTGATTTAATATTTACATCCCCGCCTTACGCAGATAGACGTGTTCATACGTATGGTGGGATTAAACCTGAAGAGTATGTTGATTGGTTTCTATCAAGAAGTGAACAATTTTTAAGGGTATTAAAGCCAGGAGGTACATTTATATTAAATATTAAGGAAAAAGCAGAAAAAGGTGAGCGACATACCTATGTCTTAGAACTAATTTTAGCATTAAGAAAACAGGGCTGGTTATGGACAGAAGAATTTATCTGGCATAAAAAGAATTGTTATCCTGGAAAGTGGCCAAATCGTTTTCGTGATGCTTGGGAAAGATTGATACAGTTCAATAAAACTAAAAAGTTTAAAATGTTCCAAGAAGCAGCTATGCTACCTGTTGGTGACTGGGTGGAAGATAGATTTAAAAACTTAAGTGAAAAGGATAAAATAAGGTTTGAATCAAGGTCAAAAAGTGGCTTTGGGAAAAATATTTCAAATTGATTAAAGCGTGACAAAGTTTATCCTACAAATGTATTACATTTGGCAACGGAATGTAGTAATAGAAACCATAGTGCTGTTTTCCCAGAAAGTTTACCAGAATGGTTTATAAAACTGTTTACAGAAGATGGGGATACTGTATTAGATCCCTTTATGGGTTCGGGCACAACATTAAGAGTTGCCAATAGACTAAGAAGAAATTCAATAGGAATTGATATTGTCTCAGAATATTATGAAATGGTGAAGTCTGAAATAAAAGAGTGTGAATATTTATTATTTGAACCAAAGGCGGAATATGAAATTGAATCTAAATGAAGTAAGGGAATATGTTGAAAAGCATATTTCCATTTTTCATCAAAAACGATTTGAATATGTTTCAACTACAATTGAATTAGATAAAATTCTTAAGCAGAAAAATCCTTATTTATTCAGGGCTAAAAATATTTTGACTGCCCAAGACTTAATAAAAGGTTTTTTAGAGGCTTTACACCAATATTGGGAAACTTGCCATCCAAAGATCTGGATCTTCCCCGGACCAAAGACCGATAGTCATCTTACCACCCGCACCGTCCACACCCTGCGGCACAGTTTTGCCACTCATCTACTTGAGGGTGGCACAGACTTACGCTATATTCAGGAGTTGCTGGGGCATAAGAGCCCAAAAACTACAGAAATATACACTCATGTGAGCGAACGAGACATTGGTCGTATTCGCAGTCCACTGGATACATTTCAAAAACCGTAAGGGTCAATAAAGAATGGCAAGATTTGGTTCACCCAGAGTTGGGGATAAACGAAGTAGGTTCGTTTACCCATAGTTATACGCCATGACCATTAGCATATATCTGAGGGGAAGTGATTAATAATGAAAAGAATTGACCCTATTAATTTCCTAGGGCCCAGAGCATATTTTACTGATTTCGATTATAATATTGTGAGATTTAAACATCGTAAAGAGGCATATAGAAGAGAAGTAGAGAGGAGATTGAAGATTATCCTTCTAACTAAAAATACTGTTATCTGTGCTGCCTCACATCTAACTCATGAGTTTGCTTATAATCTTTTCAAAGATAATCCAATCTTACTAACTGAAAATATGATCTTACCTGCTTTACGGAGAGATATAGAACACATAACGGATTACTTGGAAGAAAGAACCCCTGGGGAATATCCGCTCGCCCAAGATCTTGGAATTAAGAGTTATTTGAAAGAAAATATGAAAGATTTTTACAGAGATCACGTGAATAACGTTGTAGATTGGGAATTAATAGAAAATGCTGCTTGGTTCAGGGAAAATCTATTAAAAGCATTAAATAACGATAATTCAGTCATTAGAAGGAACTTAACAGATTTACCTAAAGGGAAATTACACTTTCTGATTAGTGAAATAGAAAAGAATGATATTCTAACCCGAGAATTGATCCTTAAAAGTATCTCAACATGGTCATCAAGAGAGCAGAAAACTCTCTTAAATTTTGTTAATCTTGTTTATCATATGTCCGGTGCAAGAGTTGTAAATTGTGAGAGTGCACTACCTCAAGAGAATTACATAGATTACTCTCTTACAGACTTCTCTGAGCATAGAGTAATGGTATCAGATACACAAGTGTTCTTGAAAATATTTTTCGAATTGGCCTTCGAAACTCTTTATAGAAACACTCTCCCTGTTGAGTTACTTGATATATTATCATTCGAGGACATATATTACTTAAGAAAACCGTTAGAGAATATATCATTCTGTAGAAAATACGATAACTTAATTAAAACAAGCGTTCAATTTATAAGGGATTCAGAGACCAACTCTGATGCAGTGGCATATGATATAGAAAAACCTTTGGAGATTTTGGAGCAGATTTCTAAGACATTTGAAGAGGTTTTCAAACAAGAATTACCAGAATTTATGAAGAAAAAACACAAAGAAACAACCAAGGGACTCCGAAAAAGTACATTGTCTTTGGGGCTTGGTGTAGCTGGATTTGTTCCTTATGTTTCTACTATCGCCACTTCATCGAGCTTACCTTTAACGTCGCGCGAGTTTTTTATAAATTTAAGTCAATGGTTTAGAAGTAGAAAAGAAATGAATAATTATGACTTATATTTAAAGAACAAAGAGAAGACGTTGCACCAAATGATCGAGGAATATCCCATATCAGAAAGGTCTACACTCTTAAATGCATTGGATTTACTTACTAACACAATCTCTGCAAGGATCAGGATATGATAACAAAGGTCACGTCGTATAACAGAGCGTATCTGGCTTCGTGCCTTCAGCACTACGCCAAAATTCCCCTTTGGGGAACTTCAGATACGCTCGGACCGTTAGGTGAAACGGCGGCTAATATTAAATGTCAGGAACAAGGAAGGCGATAGATGTGAATAAAAATCTGATAGTCGCAAAAGTGACACTGGATAGACTAATCCAGAAACAGCGAGTCGCTCTCTACAAGCCGATTCAAGTGGCCGAGATTCTTTATCGAGTGCGCCGTGGGGAGCTAAGTATCAACGATATTCGCAACAACCTTGAAATGTACCGTAACCCATCTAAGCGTTGGCGTGACAGCGTAACGCGGTTGCTGATTAACCAGGTTTCCACGTCCTCACAGAAATACCAAGACAACTTGTTTGAAGCAAACGCTATACCACGGGCCACGCTGGCTCTGCTTGCAGAAGAAAACAATAAGTATGAAGGCGTTGTCGAGCGTTACATTTACCAGCAGTTTCGGAAGAGGCAGCAGCGTATACTGCGATTGGATGAATTGCTGGCTAAGGCGACAGTTGACGAGTTCAATCTTGCTGATTTTCTATCAGAGTTTGAATACGAGAGAGGCATCAGACGGAGCATTGACAAGGCGTATGAAATTGTGGTGTATGCATTATTCAACACACTTATCAGACACCTGAGAGTCAAAGTGACACTGGCTGCCGATCCCGACCAAATTGACTTGCTGCGAGCATTTGAGGACTTCACTCGCCTACTTTTAGGCATAGATTCTCAGAACCCAACTGTTTGTCTGAATGCAATGCTGTATCGGGCGGGTGTGACGAACGCTGCAGATCGAGGATTGGACATTTGGGCGAACTTCGGACCAGTTGTCCAAGTCAAGCATTTGAGCTTAACTTATGAACTCGCTGAGGACATCTGCGAGGAAGTTGCAGCAGATTGGATTGTAATTGTCTGCAAGGACGCGGAAAGAGAGACTATAGAGCGAGTTTGCCAACAGTTGGGACAACGTATTCGGGGGATAATTACCCAGACTGACCTGGTACGTTGGTATGAAGAAGCCTTGCGAGGCAAGTTTGCAGACCAATTAGGTAAAGACCTATTGGAGAGTTTGCGGCAAGAGTTCCAAAATGAGTTCTCCTACACTAAGACGTTCGAAGGATTCTACAAAGAGCGAGAATATGACCGCGTTTCAAAATCCTCATCGCCCTTCTGGTGCGCTGATTAGCATGAACAAGATGAAATTCATTCCGAACCCCTACGTTGAAGATATTATTAGCAAGATAGCCCAGGAAGAAACGGGCAAGCGGCAATATTACCGTCCCGTTTACTCCTTGCACAAGTGGTGGGCGCGTCGTCCTGGTGCCTTATTCCGCTCTATCATCCTGTTAGCTACTCATCGTAACTTAGGCGTTGAGCTGTTCGGCTCAGCCGAAAACCGTAACCTCTCTGAGCGAAGCAACTACTTCCAAGACCATGACTTAGGCGACGTTATTATTCTTGATCCCTTCATGGGTGGCGGAACAATCTTAGTCGAGGCGAATCGACTTGGCGCGAAAGTTGTAGGGTGTGACATCAACCCTGTTTCGTTCTGGATTGTGAGTGAAACGCTGAAGCCTATGGACTTGGAGCAACTGGATACCTATTTCCACCGATTGAAACAAACCGCAGAGGAACAAATCAAGTCCCTTTATCGAACTGTTTGCCGACACTGTGGGGTCACGCAAGCTGATGGGCTTTACGCCTTCTGGGTCCGTTTCGTGGAATGCCCGCACTGCGGCAGAGATGTTTACCTGTTCAAGCGTACTTTGCTTAATGAGGGGCGTAGCCGGAACAAGCCTGCATCCCGCAGCAATCCTGCCGTTGCCTTCTGTCCGCAATGTTATGCGTTGAATGAATGGTATGGGGAGGGCACTTGTTCCTGCAAGCAATGTGGCCATACCTTCGACCCATGGGCGGGAACCTATGACCGGGGTTACTATAGCTGCCCCCATTGTAAGAAGGATAGAATCTCTCTCATTCAAACGATGAAGACGGGGCAACGGCTTCGCGAAAAACTTGTCGCTATCGAATACTGGTGTCCACGCTGCAAAGACCGACTTTATAAGTCACCTGATACTGATGACTTGGCAAAGATTGACGCTATTGAGAAAAACTTTGAGGAGTCAAAACATCGGTTGATGTTTCCCACGCAGCCGATTTTGGAAGGTGCGTCGTCTGTTCGCTGGCGTCTCCATAACTACCGCTACTACTACGAGGTGTTCAACGCCCGCCAACTGCTTGCTTTCAACTACTTGATTCATGCGATTCGCGCGATTCCTGAAGAAGTGTATCGTAACGCTTTTATCACCGTCTTCTCCAACACTCTTGAGTACAACAACATGATGACCCCCTACAACTATCCCAACCGGAAACTGCATCACCTTTTCAATTACCACGCAATGCCGTTGACAACGACTCCCGTTGAAAACGCAGTATGGGGTGTTTCGGAAGAAGGAGCAGGGACGTTCGTCAACTGCTATGGTCGCTACGTTCGTGCCAAGCAGTATTGTCAACATCCTTTCGATAAATTCAAAGACTTTCGCAACAGGGTTAAAACTGTCTATGCTAATAGCGAGAGGATAGCCGCTAACTTTGTCTCTTCTTTTGATGAACTTAAGCAGGTGCAACATGGCACGTTGCTGCTCTGCGGCGATTCGTCAAGCATGCCCGCTGTACCCGATAAGTCCGTCGACTTCGTAATTACCGACCCACCTTACTTCGATAACATTCACTACTCAGAGTTATCCAATTTCTTCTACGTGTGGCTGCGGATGTTACTCAATAAGCATCCATATTTCACAACTGACTGTGTGCCAACGGAGCAAGAGGCCATTGTGAATGCCGGCATGAGCAAGGACGAGGAAGGCTATCGCAGTCTGCTGACAGCCGTGTTCAAAGAATGCGAACGAGTATTAAAAGATGAAGGGCAGCTTATCTTCACGTTTCACCACACTAAATGGCAAGCGTGGTGGACTATGCTTGCTGCTGTTGCGGGAAGCGGCTTTTGTGTTACCGACTCATTTCCTGTAATGAGCGAATACAAGGTCAATCCACACGTTCGTAACAAGCAAACGTTAGATATGGATTTGGTGTTGGTCTGTCAGAAAAGGGCGGTAATGTCCGAGCCTTTTTCCCTGTCGTTAGATGAAGCAGCGCAGCGCGCGAAGGACAACTTACCTATAGAGGAGTACAACAACAGTAAGAATAAGTTATTTCTGTATTTCATGGGTGAACTACTGAAAGCGGTAAGCGCAGTTTGGGATACTCAGAAGGTCACGCGTGAATGGTTTTTCGAGGCATTAACACATTTTGATAACCTTGTAACCGCTAATTTTGAGAGTGTAAAGAAAAGGACCGAGGGTTCTCGTCCCATTCAACTGCCATTATTATGATGCCGCCGCATCGCCTAACACAGCATAAAAGATTCGCTATCGCTCACCCAAATTTTTGCTTTGCAAAAACTTCTTTTATGCCGGGAACGTTGTGTGGAAAGCCTAAACAAAAGTCCATAATGTTCATTCAGGCCACAATCGAGCGGATGGTTTTGCCTCGTTGGAATGAGGAACTAAAGGACATCGGGCAGCGGATCAAACCCTCTCGAATTCGAGTGACACAACCCGCTTTGTTGAGCCCTTGATTTTCACCCGCATGGCGGGTCCTGCACAGGATTCCGTTTTCCCAAGTCCACCCAGGCTACAATCAGAGCCAAGGCAGCAGCACAAGAGCAAAGGGCCAAACCCAACTCAATCCCGACAAAATGAGCCACCCACCCTATTACCGGCGCACCAACGGCAACTCCGGCAGTAAGCAGCGAATGGAAAATGCCAGTTGCTCTGCCACGCTCGTCTGGCGTAGTGTGATCCGCCACTAGAGCAGATATCGATGGAAACAGCAGGGCATAGGCTGCCCCATACAACGCCATGATTACAGCTAGAAGAGCAAAGGTTCCAAGAGCAGACATCACTCCAAACCCACGCATCAAGCGGGTGATGTGAGTTCTAATCCTGCTTCGGGGAGCCGGAAGAAGGTTAAAAAAAAGCCGGACTTTTGTCCGGCTCTTATAGTTTTCTAAGTAATTACTTTTTCGGGTTATTTAAATTTTCTTCTTGCCCTAAATTTTCAAGCCCTAAACTTTCCAACCGTTTTCTGTATTAAAGTTTCGATTTTTCATGTTTTTAACGCTAATTTAAGCGCTACTACTACAACTGGGAACCCTAGTATCAAATTCATCAAACTAGCACCTGTTATACAGCTAATCTGAGCTAGTGCAAACATCACTAGTAAGGAGCCAATAACCACTGCGATACTTAACGCAACGCTTTTTAATGGCGGTGCTCTTACATTCATTCCCTCTTCTCCTTCTACTGCATTCCATTTTACGCTGTCTTCTTCTGCCTATCCACTATGCAGGCCCCTCCTTAGCCCACGATTTAGGCACGAGTCAAACAGCGCCATGGAAAAGCAGATTAAACCTCCTTAAAACGCGTCAACATCGTGGAGGGAAATCCGCCACATGATGCGTTTGTGGCATCCAATTATTTTATTATTAATGTACTGCCTAAATACACTTTTAAGATACCACAAAAAGCAAATTCTGTCAATAGCTCATACATATTGGTCATTGCCTAAAATCAAATCCTCTCAAACTCCAACTGCAAGACCTGTTTTGTCGAATCCGTTACCCTCGCTCGCCCTGCGGGTCTTGCCCAGGGTTCCTTTTCCCCAGGTCCACCCAGGCTATGATTAGAGCCAAGGCAGCAGCACCAGAGCATAGGGCCAATCCCAACTCAATCCCGACAAAATGCGCCACCCAGCCCATCAACGGTGCACCTGTAGCAACACCAGCGGTAAGGAGTGAGTGGAATATGCCGGTTGCTCTGCCACGCTCGTCTAGCGTAGTGTGATCCGCCACTAGCGCAGATATCGATGGAAACAGCAGGGCAGAGGCGGCCCCATACAACGCCATGATTACAGCTAGAAGACCAAAGCTTCCCAGAGCAGGCATCACCACCAGGGAAACAATGCAGACACCTAAGCCCAAGGTAACGGGTATTAGCCGTCCTATCCGGTCACTGATCGCCCCGCTGGGGAACTGGAGCAATATAAAAACAATGGTAAAGGTCGCAAGCAACATTCCCACATGGAACACCTCCATGCCCAGACCTTTAACATATAGGGGTAACAGCGTAACAACGCCTCCAAAGGCGAAGTACTGGGCGAATATTGAGCAATATGAGGTTACCAAACCCCTTCTGCGAAGTAACCCCCCTATCTTCTTCAGGTCCTGGCTAAGAGACGTTTTCATTGCTGTAGCAGGGGCCTTCGCTTTTGGCATCACAACAGCTAACAAAACTCCCAAAAGAAGCATCCCTGATCCGAAGTAGAATATGAAATTGTAGCCCAAGCGAGAGGCCATAACCCCACTGAGGCCATAGCCTACCAGCGTAGCCATCCCCATCGCCATCCCATAGAAGCCCATTGCCCTACCTTTCTGACCATAAGCAGCATGCTCAGCAGTCACCGACATGGTGGCGGGACCTACAATGCCGCCACTAATGCCGTGGAACAAGCGTACTAAGGCTAGCTGGAATGGCAAGCGACATATGGCATAACAACACATGGCGATAGCATCTCCCAGAAGACCAATAATCAGGGGTTTTTTGTAGCCCACCCTATCGACCACCCGTCCGAAGAGTATGTTTGCCGGGGTGTTGGCTATCGAGTATAGTCCTATGATCAACCCGATCATCCCCACACCGGCACCGAGGTCCCAGGCATATAGAGCCACTATCGGGATGAGAAGATGGGTATCGAGAAAGCCGAGGAAGGTTACAATGAAGTTTAAGGGGAAAACAGTTTTGGCCTGATGTATCTTAAGCTTGGTCAACTCAGCCTTTCGAACTCCAGGTAGAGAACCTGCTTCGTTGAATCCTTGACCTTGACTCGCTCAGCGATGCGCCAGCCCACTACCCAGACAATACCCTCTGGCGAGCACACCAGCGGCACACGGTCTCGCCATGCCCTTGGGATCTTGGCATCGACCATAAAGTCCTGAAGCTTCTTGAGTTCAGCCATTCCCAGGGGCTGAAACCGATCGCCAGCCTTGCGCCCTCGCACCACTAAATCTGTCCCTGACTCGTCAAGGTCAAGACATGCGCTGTCCGCCCTGCGGGCCGTTTCACGAGCCCGCCCTCGCAAAGCGGGGCGGACTCTCCGCCTTGCGGAGTCCGATACTCTGTTCGGACCGATACTCCGTTCGGAGAAGCCCTCAGCACCCCACCCAGGCGTCGTGATATTCGCCCGCACATTCCATCCTGGAAGCACTGTATCCCCAGGCACATTTAGTCCATGCTCTCCTTCCAATGGGGTAAAAGGACATGTATCTTGGTCTCCCTTTGCCACCAGGCATGTGTGGTAACCTACATGAAAAACCAGCCCCCTGGGTAGAGATAGCCTCCTACCCGCTGGCTTTGATAAGGCATCCATCATCTTCTCAATATGAATCAACTGGATATCTGTGAGTTCTCCCAATATCTGGCCCAAAACACGGCGCAAAAGGTGCCGTTGAAGCGACGGATGGAGCGAAAGCAACGCTCTACTATTGAGAAGGAGGCCATTGGGCTGCTCCGTCACCACCTGACGCCATGCCACAGAGACGTGCTTCTCAAGGAAGGACAGAGCGTCGGCGGCTGTACGAGCAGTACGCAGCAAAGCACCACTGATATTACGATTGTAGCTTTCAAGGAGTGGGACTAGCTCATAACGAAGGCGATTTCTTAAAAAAGTGGGAGAGTAATTAGAAAAATCTTTCCTCGGCTCAAGTTCGTGGGCTCGGCAGTATTCCTCAATCTCCACTCGGGTAACTTCAAGAAGTGGCCTCACCAGCAACAGTGTTCCGCCTCTCCTTTGCCATGTGGTAACAAGCTGCATTCCCCGCAATCCTGCGAGGCCAGTGCCCCGCACCAGATGCATTAGGATGGTCTCCACCTGGTCATCCTTAGTATGCCCCAAAGCGATGCGCTTAGCCCCAGTGGCCTCCGCTACCTCACAATAGAAATCATATCTCACTTTTCTAGCCGCCTCCTCCAGCGAAAGGCGATGCTCCTGCTGGTACGCCCCGACATCCCGTCTCTCTACAGTCGCTGGAGTCCCCAGACGCTGAGCTAAATCGGAGACATAGCGGGCATCGGCAGTAGAATCTGCTCCCCTTAGCATATGATCCAGGTGTGCCACATGAAGGCTCGCCCCAAGGGTCTCACGAAGCTGGCTAAGGATGTGCAATAGACAGACAGAGTCGGGACCGCCGGAGACACCAACCAGAAGGACTTCTCCGCCTTCGATAAGACCTTGTTCTCGAATGAGCTGAAGAACTCGCTGCTCCAAATCCCCCATTTTCAAACCCCATTTTCCAAATGGCAGGTATCATTGTACAGCAGCAGTGAGATGCCGCTTTTGCCGAAGTTGAGGATACTTATCGAGGCGAGGTCTAGCCGCAACCTCCTAAGATTGGATAGGTTCATTTCCAATGCCTTATTGATCATACTCTGGATAGCGAGGGAGTGGCTCACCACGATAACCGTCTCATTCGCATGGATGTCAACCAGCTTGCTCACGGCGGACCATGCTCTTCTCTGGACCTCGGCTATAGACTCTCCCCCAGGTATCTTCAATGATGATGCATTGTTAGCCCATTCTTTCAAAAACTCGCCATACCTCTTCATAACCTCTTCAAAGGTAAGCCCATCCAGTTCGCCGGCATCCAGTTCCATAAAGGCATCTTCCGGGATCACTTCCAAATGATGATAACGTGCAATCTCATCAGCCGTCTCTCTGGCACGCCTCAGAGAGCTGGAGTAGATTGCAGTCACGTCTTCGTCCTTGAGTGCTACGCCCAATCGCTTTGCCTGTTTTCTCCCCTTCTCGCTTAGCTCGATATCGGTATGCCCCAGAATTCGATTCTCCCGATTCCACATCGTTTCGCCGTGTCTCACTAAAATAAGCCTCATTTTTCTCCCTTTTCGTAGCTGAGAGCACAAGCCACCCTCTTGAAGTAGGGGGGATGGTCATAGAATAGCAGTTCCACCCAGCGACTGGGTTGCGCCTCAGACAGGTTCTGGTTGGTAAGTTTGGTCATCATCGTGATAAAGCCCACAGGATTATCGGTCAGAGTCAAGGCATATTCGTCAGCAGATCGCTCAATATGACGCCTGTAGGCATTAATCAATGGTTCCAAAAGAAGGGCAAAGACGCCTAACACCCCAGCAAGCAGGGGGAAGGCAGCGACATCGTCAATGCCTTTAAAGCCAAAATACGGTACGCCAACCACTAGAACTAGGTGCGCCAGGTAAAATCCTACCAAGATGATCGCCGACTGAAGAGCGATGAGTTTGGTGATGTCGCGGTGTACATGATGCCCCAGCTCGTGCGCCATGATTACCTCGATCTCCTCTGGGGAGTATCGATCCAGTATAGTATCGCCAAGAACAACACGCCTGGTATTTCCAAACCCAATAAGAGCAGCGTTACCAGTAGTGGCTTTGCTGCTCAGGTTAATAGCGAAAACGCCCCGCACCCTCGTCTTCGCCCTCTCCGCAAGGCGCTCCAGTCTCTCCCTCAGACTGGCATCGGTAAGAGGTTCAAGCTTATAAAAAAGGGGGACAATGATAATTGGAGCTAGATTGCTCATCACCACAGTGAGTAAAACAAGAAAAACAGCAGCGAAAAGCCACCATAGGTCGGGGAAACTACCCAGAAGCAAATAAACACAAACAATGACCCCAATACCAAGGAAAAAACCCAAAGTCCCTCTCTTCATCCCATCGAGGAGCCAGCTCCTCAAGTTTTGGCTCAAGAGGCCGAAGCGGCGAGGTATCACAAACCCTCCATAGAAGCTCAGGGGAGCAGACGCTATCCCCAAGAATATCATTAGGGTGGCGAAATAGAAAGCCACCCTCAAAGGCTGTGGGAAATCTAGGATATCCCGCAGGCCAGCGGAGAGCGGAGTGAGTAAGAGAATCAGGATGAAACTACCACTGAGGCCCAGTTCGACAAAGGAAAGACGGCGCACAGTCTTAGCGTAAGCCTTTGCTTTCTCCTGCCTTTTTAGATCAAGCTCCGCCACACTAGCTGCCCGCCAATATCAACCTGGTTCGGTGAACCGACCTTGGGCGATTGGCAAATCCCAGAGCCGCAGTAACCTGCTCGGGCCTCCCTGTAGCGGTGCTGTCGGCACGTAGACACATCCCCAGGGTGCACACCGATTCCTGCCACCCCACAACCCACAGGCGATACACCAGGGGACGAAGATCGTAGTACCGCATCTCGGTATCCCTCTGATGCTGCCAGGGTATATGCTCTTTGGCCAAGAATGAGTGAAGCATGTCCTCCACTTCACCAGCCCCTTTATTGGTCTCCAACTCAACCTGGTATTCCGCCTGCCTCACCTGCGATTGTAGCGAGGGCAGCCTCAGCTCCACCTGTTCCGCCCTTAAGAGGCTAATGCCAATAGGTAATTGTTCACCTACCACCTTGGTAAAATAGTAAGGGGAAACCCTCATTCTCAGCGAAATATCCATCAACTCGCCATCGCTAGTCACCCCGATAGGGAGAGGGGCAGCAATGGAGATCTTGGGGTGCGGGCTAAATCCCTGCGAGTAAGCAATCGGGATGCTAGCCCGCCTGAGCGCTCTTTCCCAAAGGCGCATCAAATCGAGATGAGAGATGTACTTAACCTTCTCGCCGCGAGAAAAGTTGATTCGAATTCGCTGCATATTACTCCTTGGTCACCAGGATCTTCTCGACCTTTAATCCGCGCATCTCGGTAATCACCAGCTTCAAGCCGTTGTACCTCAACTGTTCCCCTTCTTTAGGAATGTAACCTAGCAGACTGAGAATAAAACCGGCTACCGTGTCATAGTCTCCCTCGGGCAGCCCAAAGCCTAGCTCTTCATTGGCATCCTCCACGCGCATGCTGCCATCGATTCGAACCGTCTGCTCATCGATAAACGTGAAATCTTTCGTTTCACCCATCAGTTCATCCCCGAACTGACCCACGATCTCGCCCACCAGTTGCTCCATGGTCACAATGCCGCTGGTGACCCCAAACTCATCAACGACAACCACCATATTGTAGCCCTGAGACTGCATCTCAGCGAAGAGTTGGGCAATGCGTTTCGTCTCAGGAACAAAACTAACAGGACGTACCAACTCATCAATTGCGCTCCCTTGATCTAGAGAACCCTTAGCCTCAGCCATGAGCACATCCTTTATCGAGAGGATTCCGACCACATTGTCAATATTATCCCGATAAACAGGGAAGCGAGTATGAGGAGATTCGGCGTAGGTAGCAAGGAAGTCGGCTAACTCGGTCCCCTCCTCGATCCACGTAACTTCAGGGCGAGGGGTTGTCACCTCACGGACGCTGCGATCGCCGAAATCGAACACCTTATGCAACATTTCGGCCTCAGCCTCCTCCACAGTGCCCTCCTCACGCCCCACAGAGATCATGCTACGGATCTCCTCCTCGCTCACCAGTGCCTTAGGCACACGAGCCTTGCCCCCGGCGAGCGCCGAGCCAATCCAGCTCAATCCAGCCGCTAACGGGTAGGCAATCGTAGTGATCACCCCCATAGGGTAAACGTAGAGCAAAGCCAGTCGCTCTGGGTGTCGCATAGCCAGGGTTTTGGGGGTCACCTCAGCGAATATCAGAAGCAGTATAGTCACTATTATAGTGGCGATAAGCACCCCGATATCGCCCGCCCAGATGGTTACCGCTACCGCAGTGCCCAGCGCAGCAGCGGCTACATTAACGAAGTTATTGCAAAGCAGCACTGTCGCCAGCAATCTCTCCGGTTGTGCCATCATCCTTTCCACCCGCTCCGCACCACTCACCCTAGTGCTTACCATGTGCTTCACCCGCGTCTTGGGCAACGAGACAAACGCAGTCTCGGCACTGGAAAAGAAAGCTGAGGCAACCAAGCAAAGAAAAAGAAGCACTAAATATAAGACGCTAGCATCGCTTAACACCGCACGCCCCCCCCCTTCTTAGCCATCGTTCCGCAAGAAAACGGCTCCCATCCTCGCTCGAACTATCTATGTTCATGTTCCACCAATGTGCATAGCCAACCGTCTAGTCGAGTTGCGCCTTGAGGACGGCGCCTTCCTCAGCGCCGCACATTTCTCGATTGCTATGCCTGAGGATCATAATCTTATGCCAGTCGCGGTAACTGTAGATACCTTGAAAGGCTACACCACTTAAGAATCCACAGATGGTCACCGTAGACAGTAACGGGACAGATGCGAAGAAACCAACAGGAATTAGCAGTAAGGCTATGAGCCAATGGTGAACATGAATCTTATGCTTGCCAAATGGAATGAGAATTGACTTGACCCTGCCTAGCTCTCCAGTCTTTTTACCCCCTCCCAATTTGCTCACTACAAAACCTAGAAGCCAGCTCACAAAGAAAAAGTAGCCCAAAAAAATGCCAGCTAGTAATATTGACATGATGCAAAATAGCTTTTTCCTATTTACAAGATGCCAGCGGTTGGCCACTCTAGTACTCTCTCATCATATAGAATTAAATGCCAAGCAACTTCATCCCTGGGTTTAGAATCTCTGCAGTTGCCCCGCATTTCCGACAGTGGCTCTAGAACCAAAACTTTCATTCCTCTGTCGCCTGTGTACGGTAATGTATCAGATGGAACGCTACCTGTCAACGAAGCGCATGGTTATCGTGAAGGGACCCATTTGTGAATTTGCCTCTGGGCATGGTATAATCGCTGCTCAGTGAATACCTGGGGAAGCAAAGTGTGATCTTGGTTTGGGTCAAATTACTCATTTGTGTCGTTCTCATCCTTTTCTTTGGAACGAAGCTAGCGCACTACGGGGATGTCATCGCAGAGAAAACAGGACTAAGCGGGATTTGGGTCGGGCTCTTGCTCCTAGCCATTGTAACCTCCCTTCCCGAGATAATCACCGGCATCAGCGCAGTCACTGTAGTCGGGGATCCGGAAGGACCGGATCTAGCGATGGGAACCATCTTTGGCAGCAACGCGCTCAACCTTTTTATCATTGCTCTTTTGGATATTACATACCGTCGCGGGCCCTTACTTACGAAGGCAAGTCAGGGGCATAAGCTCTCAGCGGGTCTGGGGGTATTGCTTGTTGCCTTTGCTGGTGGTAGTATTATACTTGGAACCAGGGTTTGGGATGGAGCTATAGGGTGGGTAGGCGTCTACAGTCTGGCGCTTGTTCTTTTGTATTTATGGGGATCAAGGAGGATTTTTCGGCGTGAGCGGAGCGGCCTAAGTGTTGAGACCGGGGCACTTCGATATAAGAATATTTCATCGAGAAAAGCCTATTTGGGCTTTGGGATTGCGGCGATTGCTATCATTGGAGCAGGAACATGGCTGGCGATGGTGGGAAATGAGATCGCCGTGGTGACCGGATTGGGTGCTACCTTCGTGGGCAGCCTTTTTTTGGCTATCACCACATCACTCCCTGAATTGGCTGTTTGTTTCGCAGCATTGAGGATTGGCGCTATAGATATGGCGATTGCCGACATACTAGGCAGCAATATGTTCAATATGGGCATCGGTATTGCCAGTTATGACATTTTCTACCGCCATGCTCCCATCTTTTCCGCAGTCTCCCAAAGCCATGTTATCACCGCAACCATTGTCGTCCTGATGAGTGTCATCGTTATTGCTGGCCTCATCTTCCGACCCAAGCGAAAGACACCGATTGGGATGAGTTGGTATTCTGTGGCCTTGCTGGGGATATATATTATCGGAGCGTATTTCCTTTTCACTATAGGAGCGCCGGCGGGCTAAAGGTTACGCCTAGATTGCTACATAAGAAGGCGAAATGAAGAAAACAGTCGAGGACCTGATGACACAGAAGTTTGTGAAAATCGGTGAAAAAGACCCGTTGTATGAAGGTGTAGAGAAGATAGCAGAGAACGAGGAGACATTGCTCGCTTGTACGGTAAATCACGAGAATAGACTCAAACGCATCATCACCACCGAGAAATTGTTGAAGGTGGTAGAAGTGCGCGAGTACAGAGAAAAATATGCCAAGGATTGAATGGGTACCTCGTTAATTATGAAGGCTGTTGACAAGTGAAGGAGGCCATAGATATCATGCTTGAGCAAGAAGTCTATGAAGTACCAATAGTCGATGAGAAAAGGTCGCGTAACAGCAATGGTAAATTATTTCGCTATAATCAAGGGCTTAATTGACCACCTTACTAACTGAAATCGAAATGCTTACCTCCTCGACTCGCAGGAAGAGCTCATATGCAGAAGTCGGCTAGTGATGACCCGGAGAATTATTGAAGAGGTGTGTTATGGCAATGAAGGAGATTTCCAGCAGTGTTGAAGACATCGAGCTTGAAGCTGAAAAGCTACTCGAAGAGGCTAAGACTAGAGCCAACGAAATTCTCCTTAAGGGCAGAGAAGAGGCTAAGGAAATCCTTTCCTCCGAGTTGCCTATGGCTGAAGTCAAACTGGAGTGTGACGGGATTGTTCATAAGGCTAGTATGGAAGCCGAGGAGAAAATCGCAGATTCTGTAAGGAAGGCCTCTGAAATTAGTACCAATGCCGACAAGAAAGTAGCAGAAATTGTTGATCTCATAGTGAGCATCATCACGGGGGCGAAGGCAGCATGATACCTTTAGTCCTCAATTCTCCTGAGCCTATGCTCAAAGTCAGAGTAGTGACTGCCAAGGACTATTCAAATAAGGCTTTGAAAACTCTTCATAGAGTTGGGGTGCTTCATGTTGAGGAGAGTGCGGAGCTGAGGCCTATAGATAGAGAAGCTATCGAACATGAAAGAAGGGAAGTTGGTGAGTTATTAACAGCCATAGACGATGTATTGGCTTACATACCAAAGGGAGAGAGGGTGCCTCTGGGAGAGGATATTGAGGTCATTTACACTAGACCCTTTGACGAAACCGATAGCGAGGTCAGAAGACTGTGTACCAAGCTCAGCAACATGCACCAGAGATCTGCTAAACTCAGCGAGGAGGTTAAGGAGCTAACAGAACTAAGCAAGTATCTTGGACCTCTTGAGCAGCAGACCAATATCAGGTTAAGAGACTTAAGTTTCTCCGGAAGCTATCTTTTTTCTGGAGTTTTCGCGTTTCCCAGTGAAATACCTGAAACTTCACTTATTAAGCTTAAGAACTACTCACTTGGAAGCACGGCTGCCACAATAGAAAACGAGACTATTCTCTATGTAATTGCTAAGGTTGAAGGTAAAGAGAGCATCGAGTCTATAGTCAAGGAAAGCGGAGGCAAGATTCTGCAGATTCCCGGTGAAGATTTGACCCTCACGGAATTTCTCAGAGTAGTTGGTGACAAGATTCATGGCCTTGAAGAGGAACTGACGGAACTTAATAGGGAAATCGAAGGTAAAACCAGGGAGAATTTGGAGAAGCTCGTTCTCTTCAGAGAGGCATTGTCAGCAGAAAATGAAAGGCTATCGGTTTTAGAAAAAGCCTGTGAAACAAAATATGTCACATTGATTGAAGGATGGATTCCAGAAACCAATGCTGAGGCCACAATATCTGAAGTCAGGGAGAACATAGGCTATGTGTTCATTGATACAAGGAGGCCGGAACAAGCAGAGGAACCTCCTACCAAGATGAGGAACCTAACCCCGCTTAAGCCATTCCAAGTCATCGTGAATCTCTTTGCCACCCCAAAGTATAGGGAGTGGGACCCTACACCGATAATAGCTTACTCTTTTGCTTTTTTCTTTGGCCTTATGTTGGGAGATGTAGTTTATGCTATCGCCATCATATTATTCGCGAGGTATGGCTTGCGATTTTTCGATGATGACCCAGAATCCGAGGGAGTTAAGTTATTCCAAAGGACACTTTATATAAGTAGTGGTGTTGCTCTAATTATTGGTTTGCTTACTGGAAACTATTTGGGTGATTTTTACAAATTCTTTGGGATTGAGAGCTTAGCCCTTGCTGAAGGAATTAGAAAAGCGCTTGGAGATCCTATGTCATTCATAGTGCTCTCGTTAGTCATAGGTCTCGTTCATGTAAACATAGCCCACGTGCTCGCGCTCGTTAAGGGAATAAGAGAAGGGCAAAAGGGGGTAGTGCTTAGTAAACTCGGGATATTTTCACTTCAAATCGCCGGGATACCCTGGATCATACATGCCATACTTCATGTGGATATTCCTCTGTTGACCCCACAAATATATTCTATCTTGTTATATGTTATGATTCTGGGCACGATACTAATTGTGGCCTCTTCTATTATACAAAAAGGCGCCTTTTTAGGAGGCATCTTCTGGTTGTTTGATGTAACTGGGATTCTAGGTGATGTCATGTCATATTGCAGGCTAGCAGGAGTGGGCTTGGCTACGTTCTACTTGGCGTCATGTTTCAACCTGATGGCAAGTTTGATATCCGGGATGGTGCCTGACGGGCCCGCCGGCATGGTTCACCTTATCGTTGGCAGCTTAGTATTTGTCATAATTTTGGCTATTGGACATGCAATCAACTTGATTCTTAGTGGTATCTGTTGTTTTGTACATTCTCTCAGACTTTGCTTTGTAGAGTTTCTCTTCAAGTTCTATGAAGGGGGTGGCAGAGAGTATAGTCCATTTCGGCTGAGGAAGCGAGCATTTGTGCCAGTCAAAGGAGGAGCTTAAAGTGGAGCACAAACATGACAAAGATGATACTTGATCTTGAATCAAAGCGACGTCGTGTCTTTTTAAACTTTTTCATCCTTACCTAGGACAAGAGGACACATATTAACTAACTTGTAAAACGGAGGTGTACGATGATAATCAGTCCTGAATCACTAGCAATTTTCGGAGGGGCGATAGCATTGGCTGGCGGTCTGGCAGGGTCTTCGTTAGGTATAGGTACTGCTGGATCCGCTGGAGCAGCCACACTAGCTGAGGAGCCGGGACAGCTCAGAAATGTTATAGTATTAGCATCTCTGCCAATGACACAAACCTTTTACGGGCTTATCGTGCTGATACTTGTTCTAACCACGGTAGTTCCCAAGCTCGCTGCTATGCCTGATGCCGGTGGCAGTGGCTTTGCTGTGCTTGGTTGCTGTGTTGCAGCCGCCTCTGCCCAATTCTTCTCAGCATGGTATCAAGGCTGTGTGTGTGCTTCAGGTATCTCACTTTTACCCAAGACAAAGGGGCGGATACTGACTAACTCTATGATGCTAGCCGTGTTCGTCGAGCTCCTAGGTGTGTTAGGATTGGTGTTCACCATAATGGCGCTAAGCATGTTAGGACTTTTCTAGAGGTGTCCTAGAAAATGGAGAAAATAAGTGAAGCTGTTGTCGGTAAGATAAGGGTGGAAGCTCACAATATAGTAAGGGAGGCTGAGGAAAGGGCACAGGAAGAGATAGAGAAGGCCAAAAAACAGCGTGAAACAAGACGCATGGAAGAGAAAGACAAAATGCTAGAAGAAGCTGAAGTAGAAGCTGCTAGAATTCTCGCTCAGGCCTCTATAAAGGCGCGTCAGGAACTATTACGCGCGAAAGCTGACATAATCGCCAAAATAATTGAGGGAGTAAAGAAGAATTTATCAGGGATCGCAAGTGATGAAAGCCATCTCCTGAGCTTAATTAAAGAGGCCATGAACGGACTGGGTGGGGCTAAATGTAGGATTTATGTCTCTCCTAAAGATGTAAGCAGTGTGGAAAAATTCCTTGCAGAGGACAAAGAATTAGCTAACAGGATAATGGAAGTTAAGGAGTTCGATTGCACCGGAGGGGTTATTGCTGAGGATATCGAGGAAAAACGCAGGATAGACAATACTTATGAGACCAGACTTGAGATGTTGCTGCCAAAGCTGCTGCCTGAGATGAATAGAGAACTGTTTAAAGGCTAGAGGGACTAAAGTTGATTAGCGCAGGTTATGCCTTTGCATCGGCATATCTAAAAGGTGAGGAGGCTAGACTCGTAACCTCCGAGTATGTGGATCGAATGTTAAGAACATCCAATGTTCAAGATGCATTGGGGGTCATCAGAGAGACTGATATAGGAAGTTACCTTGAGGAAATCACGCTGAGAACCTTCGATGATATCGATGAATATTTATGGGTGTATTTTCGCCAGTGTCTCGAGCGCCTGGAGTGGTTCAAGCTTTTGCCTGCTGACATGCTGAAAGTATTGAGAGCATACATGGTAAAGTACGATGTCTCAAATATTAAAGCTGCCCTGTGGGGTGTTTCGACCGGTAGAAAGGTTCGCATGATCCCAGTAGGTATTATTCAAACTCATGGGTTACTTGACGAGCTTGCTAGTGCTAAAAACCTGAACGATATCATGGAAACACTTACCAAGTGCAAGCTGGGCAATTACGCCGAAATCCTAGAAGAACACGAAAAACACATAAGTGGGGGGGCGGAGTCGAGGCTCTTGGCTGAGGCCAGGTTAGATAGCGAGTACTATAAGGACATGCTAGACACCACAAGGGCTACAAAAGATGGCGCTCTGTTTTCCAAAGCCTTCGGCGTCCTTATAGACCTCACAAACGTGCAAATTGTATCGAGAGGTATAATCGAGGGGATGGGGCCTGATGCCGCTGAATACATCATTGCTGGCGGATATCTCATTACAGAAAGAGCCATCAAGGATTTAGCATCTCTTCAGATGACCGACATACCTCATAGGCTAGAGAATACTCAATACGCAGACGTAGCAAGCGAAGTATCAAGTAGTTATGATAAGACCAAAAGCATCACGGCAGTAGGGGAACTCATTGACAAGCATAAGTTCAGGCTGCTTAAGGAGATATTGTCACCGAGGGTGTTATCCCCCTTGATGATAGCCTGGTACTTAATCATTAAAGAGGTTGAAATACGGAACTTAAGGCTAGTTCTAAAAATGATAGTCGATGGCATGCCCCTAGAGGGAATAAAGGAATATTTGGTGCTATGAGCACGATGCCTGTCAAACACCTAGACATAGCTGTCATAGGAGATGAAGAGCTGGTGAGCGGCCTGAGGCTGGCTGGTGTTAGTAGATATTACATGATAAAGGGAGATTATGATGCCCCTGAGGATATTAGGAAAGCTCTAGGCGAGTTGATAGACGACCCCAATGTTGGTACAGTTGTGATATTAGAAGACTATGTAAAATATGCTGAGGATTTGATGGCGCAAGTTAGAAAAGGGAAAAGGATGACTCCTGTAATCATCGAAGTTCCATCGAAGTTTGGCACAAGATATTCAGATATCACGGAGTATTACAAAGCGCTTATTAGAGAATCTATAGGGTTTGACATAGAAATTTGAGATGGTGATTCTTTGTCATTGCGAACGGAACGAAGCAACGCCCGGTTGCTCCCGGGATTGCTTCGTCCTTACACTCCTCGGAGTGACAGCAAGAGTAGGAGGTTAAAGGCATGGGTAAAATATGGAGGGTTTCTGGTCCTTTGGTTATAGCTGATGACATGAAAGGTTCCCAAGTCTATGAAATTGTCGAGATAGGAGAGGAAGGGCTTGTGGGGGAGATAATAGGGCTGGAAGGGGATAAGGCGATAATTCAAGCACACGAGGACACTCTGGGATTAAAAACTGGCGAGTTGGTGACGGGAACGGGAAGAATCTTGAGCGCGGAGTTGGGCCCAGGGCTTGTGGGGTCTATTTATGATGGACTTCAAAAGTCCTTGCTTACTCTAGCTGAGGAAACCGGCTCATTCATAAAACGAGGTGCAAAGGCATCTGCACTGCCCCGCAACAAAAAATGGCAGTTCACACCTAATGTCAAGGTCGGGGATACAGTCAGCGAAGGAGACATAATAGGTACAGTTCCCGAGACAGGACTTATAGAACACAAAATAATGGTGCCAATAGGCATTAAAGGCGTAGTAAAGGAGATACGTGAAGGTGATCGTACTGTCGAGGAGCCTGTGGCACGGGTGGAGCATAATGGCGAAGTAAGGGAACTCACGCTGATGCAAGAATGGCCAGTAAGAAAACCGAGACCCTATAAGCAGAGGCTGGATCCTTCGGGCTTGCTCACTACTGGCATGCGAATTTTGGATTATATGTTCCCCTTGGCCCTTGGCGGTAAGGCTTCAATACCCGGAGGCTTCGGCACCGGGAAGACCGTTGCCCTACAGCAGTTGGCTAGATGGGCCCAGACGCATCTCAATATCTACGTTGGCTGTGGCGAAAGAGGCAATGAGATGGCTGACGTGCTCTATAGCTTCAGGAGACTCAGGGAACCCCACACAGGGAGATTGTTGCAAGAGAAGGAAATATTCATCGCTAATACCTCTAACATGCCTGTTGTGGCTAGAGAAGCAAGCATTTTTGTTGGTATTACTATGGCTGAATACTTCAGGGACATGGGTTATGATGTTTTGCTGGTTGCAGACTCAACTTCAAGATGGGCTGAAGCCATGAGGGAAATGGGGGGTAGACTTGAAGAAATGCCCGGGGAGGAGGGCTTCCCTTCATACTTGGGTTCCCGGCTTTCCGCTTTTTACGAAAGGGCAGGAATGGTTGAATGCCTAGGCAGTCCAGAAAGGAGAGGCTCGATAACAGTAGCTGGTGCCGTAAGTCCTCCCGGAGCTGACTTCAGCGAACCAGTAACTCAGAATACGCTTAGAATAGTAGATGCCTTATACGCTTTGGATGTTTCCTTGGCAAACAAGAGACACTTTCCAGCCATAAGCTGGCTCACTAGTTATAGTCTCTATATAAACGCAGTTAAAGACTGGTGGGATAAGGCTGACCCGGGGTGGGTAGATACCAGGGCCACAGCTTTGAAGATATTACAACAGGAGGCTGAGCTAGAGGAAATTGTGAGACTTGTAGGCCCTGAAGCTTTGCCCGAAGGGGACAAACTATTGCTACTCATCGCCAGGATGATACGCGAGGACTTTCTTCAGCAAAGCGCCTACCATGAAGTCGATACCTACTGCACACCAGAAAAAGCTGGCCTTATGATCAAAACTATAATGAAGTTCTATGAACTGGCCCAGGAAATGCTAAATTCGGGGATGAGTATTGAGAGCATCCACTCATCTCCGATAGTGTACAGGATTTCCAGGATGAAGGACACACCTAACGAGGTCTTTGAACAAAGGGGCAAGGAATTGTGGTCGGAGATGGAAGAAAGCTTAGTAACTCGCAAGGGACTTGCTTGATAATTCGAAGAATCCGTAGGGTGAAAAAGGAGGGCTGTTATGGATTTCTCCTCGCTTTACGTTAAGGAAGCAAGAGCAATTAGCAAGGCTAAAGGGTCTTTGCTCATAGTTGAAAGCATCCCAGGTATAAAATTCAACGAGATAGTTGACGTTCAACTCAGCAATGGTGAGGTGAAAAGCGGTCAGGCTATAGACATCAGTGAGGAGGCAACTGTAATCCAGGTATTTGGCGGAGTCAGCGAGATTGACCTTATTGAGAGCAAAATAAGGTGCAGAGGCGAGACCCTAAAGTTGCCAGTATCTATTGACATCCTTGGAAGGATCTTCAATGGGATGGGAGAGCCTATTGACGGGGGGCCACCCGTGATCCCTGAAGATTACCTGGATATTAACGGTGAGCCCGTAAACCCCGCATCCCGCCAGCCGCCAGCCGAGTTTATTGAAACCGGTATCTCGGCAATAGACGGCTTAAACGCTTTAGTGAGGGGACAGAAATTGCCCATATTTAGTGGCTCAGGTCTGCCCCACAACCGAATTGCGGCTCAAATAGTCAGGCAAGCCACAGTGAAGGGCACGGAGGAAAAATTCGCTCTAGTGTTTGCTGCCATTGGTGTGAGTTACGACGACGCCTCCTTTTTCATGAAGGATCTTGAGAGAACTGGGGCACTGGAGAGAACAGTAGCCTTCATCAATACCGCATCAGATCCTGTTATAGAGCGGATATCAACCCCAAGGTTAGCTTTGACTGCGGGCGAGTATCTGGCATGGGAACAGAATATGCATGTGCTGGTCATACTTACTGATATGACTAATTATTGTGAGGCTCTTCGTGAACTTTCTTCTATGCGTGAGGAGATACCATCGAGGAGGGGATACCCAGGATATATGTACACCGACCTTGCCACAATGTATGAGAGGGCAGGTAGGATTTCTGGGAAGGACGGGTCAGTAACTATAATGCCCATTCTGACCATGCCTGACGATGACATAACGCATCCCATACCCGATCTTACTGGCTACATAACCGAAGGGCAGATTGTGCTTTCCCGAACTCTGGAAAGAAAGGGAGTATATCCGCCAATAGATGTGTTCTTGTCCCTATCACGGATGATGAAAGAGGGGATCGGGTCAGGCAAAACGAGGGAGGACCACAACAATGTCTTCATGCAGTTGTATGCTGCCTATGCCGAGGGGTGTTACCTTAGAGAGATATCAACCATTGTAGGTGCTGAGGCATTGAGTGAAAGGGATAAAGTGTACCTAACCAACGCGGACGAGTTCGAGAAGAAGTTCATAGCTCAAGGTGAGTTTGAAAAGAGGAAAATAGAAGATACCTTGGATACAGGGTGGAAACTATTTTCGGCACTGCCTGAAGATGACCTAAAACTTATTAGTGAGGAACTCATCAAGAAATACCACCCAAAGTACTGTAGCGCCGTTGCGAGTGAAGCGAGGTAGTCCTCATAAATGCCACAACAATTAATCAAAGTAAGACCGACAAAAACGGAGTTAGTAAAGCTGAAGCGCAGGCTTTCCCTAGCCGAGAGGGTGCAGAAGATACTAAAGGACAGACTCTCCATACTGACTATGGAATTCCTGCAGGCAACCAGAGAGACGGTGGAAGCCAAAAGGAAACTAGTCGACGTGTTCTCCGAGGCTTACAAAGCGTTATCAATTGCCACTGGGTATCATGGGTACATAGCGCTGGAAAAGGAACTTATAGCAACCGAGGCTGATTTAAAACTCACTGCTAGCTTAAGAAACATAGCCGGCGTGAGAATTCCATCTTTTGAGCTGATGGACAATGAAAAGCCAATGAGAGGGTACAATTTGGTTGATACCTCTTCATGGTTGGACCATGCAGCCCAACTATTTGAAAGGTGCCTTGAAGCTATTGTCGAATTGGCCGAGCTTCAGAGGGGCTTGGAACTATTGGGAATGGAAATAAATAGGACAAAAAGAATAACTAACGCCTTGGAGTATATAATTATCCCCGGGTTACAGGTGACGATAAACTACTTAAATATGAAGTTTGAGGAAAGGGATAGAGAGGAGAAAGGACGGCTGAAACGGGTGAAGATGTTAGTTGCGCGAGGGTAGATGGATGCCTAATGAATTACCTTACGAAAGGATGCTTCAAGAATGTTTGAGAGGCGCGCTCAGGTTGGTGAACGCGGGGCTACCGCGGAATCAAAAACTGCTATGCGATTTATTACGTGAGGAACACCCTCATATAGTGTGTAGCGATGGCAGCACCCATTTTTTTAAGAGAAAAGAGCTTGAGTACCTTGCAAGCATGATAAGTATTGATGAGCAAAAAGCATTATTATTGCCTACGATTATAGAACTGGGCGAAAATCAAGCTGAGGCAGCAGTAATATGTCAAGGAGACATAGAGGAGAAGGTTACATCAAAAATCCTTAATATGCCTGTTACTTGTGACCAGGGGAGGATTAGAATATATAAACCACAGCTAGCCCTGCTAAGGAAGATGCTGAAAACAACAACCCAGTATGTTTTTTCTCCAAAAATCATGGCGTAAACTTTGCTGTAAAGCAGAAATGGGTTATGCTCATAGCTTGAATTGTTGCCCCTGTAGCTCAGAGGATAGAGCACCAGCCTCCGGAGCTGGGGGCGAGAGTTCGAGTCCCTCCAGGGGCGCAAATCCGTTGTCCGCCGCGATGGCTAGAAGGATATTAGATGAGCGATCTCACTGAGATTTGTGCGACCTTTTCTACACAAGCGCCTCGATCTTTACCGCGGCCTTTCAAAGCCATTTCGCCACTACCGCTGTCGTCGTGGTGATGAGTCTCATCGTTATCGCTGGCCTCATCTTCCAAACTAAACACAAGACACTGATGCAATGAGTTGGTATACTCCGCTCTTATCAGGCGTATACGTTACCATCATGTATTTCCTCTTCCTCATGGAGAGCTAGCGGGTTGAAGGCTAAACCTAGGTGGCTACAAAGGGGGCGAAATGAAGAAAACGGTCAAGGAACTGGCGACAAACAAGTGTGTGAAGGTCGGTCAGAAAGACCGGATATATGAAGCGATCGAGAAGATTGCAGAGGACAAGGAGACAATGCTTGCCTGCGTGGTAGATGAGCAAAACGTACTCAGAGGCGTTATAACCCCCAAGGAATTGCTGAAGGTAATAGAGGTGCGTGAATACGGAGCCACTAGACAGCCCTTCTTTGAGGGACCAGAGGTTCTGCACCTCCTAACTTCAAGATATGCCGAAGACATAATGACCGGTCCTATCAGTGTGAAGGCGGACGATGAAATAGAGAAGGCGATCAATGTCATGCTTGATGAGGGGTTCTACGAAGTGCCCATTACCGACAAAGATGGGAAGTTAATCGGGGAGATAAATTACTTTGGCATAATCACCAAATCGATTGACTATCTAAGTAAAGAATAGACGATGGGACTTGAGATATATTTCAAGTTCATACTGAGCTTTGCTCTGATTCTATTAGCCGCCAGGCTTGGTGGAGAGGTAGCAGAACGCTATCTAAAGCAGCCAGCAGTTCTGGGGGAATTGCTGGCTGGTATCATTATCTCACCCTTCGCCCTAGGTGGTTTAATCGGAGACCCCATAATCTTAAACTTCGCCACCATTCCTAATCCATTTGGGCTTGAGGGCGAATTTCACGTCATGGAGATCATATCGCAGATAGCCGTTGTGGTGCTGCTTTTCGTCGCTGGCGTGGAAACCGATGTCAGGTCTTTTCTCAGATACGGGCTAACTGGTGCAGCCGTGGCTTTCGGTGGACTTGTCTTGCCATTCGCCTTCGGTTTTCTGGCCACTATGCTGCTCGCCCCCGACGTGGGAATGACGGGATGGCTGTTCATTGGAGCGACCTTGACGGCGACCAGCATCGGGCTTACCGTGCGAATACTCATGGATATAGGCCGGCTGCTGACACCAGAAGGGACAACCATACTGGTTGGCGCGGTAATCGATGACATAATTGGCATAGTCATACTGTCCGCAGTTATCTTCATGGCACGAACAGGCGGTGCGGTAAATGTTCTTCAAATAATAAAGGTGTTTGCCATCGGTTTTGCCGTCTGGTTCGCCTTGCTCATAATCGGAGTCAGGTTTCGTAAATACATATCGAAAATACTCCTGAATCCCTTCAAGAGATCAGGAACCATGCCCATCGTTGCCATTATCATAGGTTTTATCATCGCCTACCTGGTTACATTGGTTGAACTACACCCAGTTGTCGGTGCGTACGTAGCCGGGCTAATGTTCGCCGCTACTGCAGAGAAAGGGGAGATAGCGGAGAAAGCAAGGCCGATAATGCTTTTCCTGGCACCTTTCTTTTTCGCCTACCTCGGGATGCAAGTCGACGTGAGGCTGCTAGCAACACCAATGGCTGCAATTCTAGCGGTCGTCCTCATAGTTCTGGCCATCATAGGGAAAGTGGTAGGCAGCGCCATACCAGCCAAGTTCGTTGGAAAACTGAGCAACAGCCGCGCTATGATAGTAGGGATAGGCATGGTGCCGCGGGGTGAGGTGGGTCTGATCATCGCTGGCACCGGGTTTCTGGCTGGCGCGATAAACAGAGATCTATTTGGTGCCGCAGTTGCCGTCAGCATTGTTACAACCCTCCTGACACCGACGATGCTGAAGCCCTTCCTGAAGAGGACACCTACAAAGAGTTAGTATCTAGCTTGTCAGAAAAGGAGCGATGGGCTATAATCTGTGTCTAACGCGAGTGCCCCTGTAGCTCAGAGGATAGAGCACCAGCCTCCGGAGCTGGGGGCGAGGGTTCGACTCCCTCCAGGGGCGCAAATCTGTCGTCCGACATGTTGGCTAGAAGGGTATTAAATGAGCGATCTCGTTGAGATTCGGTGGCATGGTCGAGGTGGCCAAGGAGCGGTGACCGCTAGTGAGCTTCTCGCGGAAGCAGCACTTCACGAAGGTAAATACTTTCAGGCATTCCCGGACTACGGCCCTGAGCGTATGGGGGCACCGATTCGAGCCTACACCCGGATCAGCTCCTCCCCAATCAAGCAGCACCATCAGGTTATAGAGCCGGATGCTGTTGTAGTGCTTGACCCTACATTGCTTGGGATCGTCGATTTTACCGAGGGCCTCGATGATGGAGGTTTGCTCTTGGTCAATACTCCCCTCTCTCCTACCGAGCTACGAAGGGAGCTGGATTTTAACAAGGGGAAAGTATATACAGTTGATGCTACCCGTGTTGCCCTCGATACCATGAAACGGAATATCACCAATACTCCGATGATCGGCGCCTTGCTCAGGGCTCTCGAGGTGGTAAGCAAAGACGTAGTGCGTGAGGAGATTAAGAATCGCTTCAACACGAGGGTGAGCAAAGAAGTGGCTAAGGCCAATGTTGAGGCCTTTGACCGAGCTTATAGAGAGGTAAGGGAGGGTTAGAAACTTGACTCTGAAAACTTGGAGGGAGATCCTCGCAGGGGGACTGATCACCGACGCCGGTAATACCGAAGAATATGAAACGGGTAGCTGGCGTTCTCATCGTTCCATTATCGATATGGACAAGTGCACCCACTGCATGATCTGCTGGGTCTATTGCCCTGATGGCTCGATCATGGTGAGCGACGGAAAAGTCATCGGCATCGACCTTGCCCATTGCAAAGGGTGCGGTATTTGTGTCCACGAATGCCCCAGGAAAGCAATCAGTAGGGTAGAGGAAGCTTTGGCTAAGGAAGGAGTACAGTAGATGGTATCACCGAAGGTGAGGGGTAAGCCTGTTGCCCTCGATGGCGACAGGGCGGTGGCTGAGGCAATACGCCAGATGAGTCCTGATGTTGTTGCCGCCTATCCCATTACTCCACAAACAGAGATCGTGATGCGCTTCAGCGAGTTTGTGGCTAATGGAGAGGTGGATACGGAATTTATCCCAGTGGAGAGCGAGCATGCGGCGATGAGCGCCTGCATCGGTGCCAGCGCTGCCGGGGGGCGCGCCCAAACGGCCACTGCCGGAGCTGGATTAGCCTTCATGTGGGAGGTGCTGTGGGTTGCCTCTGGAACCCGTCTTCCCATCGTGATGCATGTGGTTAACCGCTCCCTTTCCGCCCCGCTGAATATCCATTGCGACCATTCCGACTCCATGGGCGCTCGCGATGCCGGATGGATTCAGCTTTATGATGAGACCGTTCAGGAGGCTTATGATAATGCCATTCAAGCATTGCGTATTGCCGAGCACCCTGATGTCATGCTCCCCACGCTTCATGCCATGGATGGCTTCATCTTGGGCCACGGCCTGGAGAGGCTGGAGCTGTTACCTGATGATGCGGTAAGAGAGTTTGTCGGCGTTTATAAGCCAGAGCACTCTCTTTTAGATGTAGATCACCCTGTTACCTATGGCCCCATGGAACTCACGGACTATTTCTTTGAACACAAGCGCCAACAGGCAGCGGCGATGGAGAGAGCGCTGGAGATTATTCCGCAGATTGGGGAGGAGTACGGCATGCTCACCGGGCGCTACTACGGGCTAATGGAAGGGTACCGCCTTGAAGATGCTGAGTTTGCCACCGTCGCTCTTGGCTCTACCGCAGGGACTATTAAGACTGTCGTCGATGAGCTACGAGACCAAGGAGTCAAGGCCGGGTTGCTCAAGCTTCGCTGCTTCAGGCCTTTCCCCGCAACAACAGTGGCCGAGGCGCTGGGTGACAAGAAGGCCATCGCCGTGCTCGATCGCTCCCTTTCATTCGGTGCTCAATGCGGTCCCCTTTTCCTCGAGGTCATAACCGCACTCTTTACTCATGGATTCAGCCCAAAAGTGCTTAATTATGCCTATGGACTCGGTGGCCGTGATATAGTGCCAGCGCAAATTCATCAAGTCTATAAAGACCTCATCGATATCGACAGGGAAGGGCTCGCTGGCCCGTCCCTTAGATACCTCGGGCTAAGAGAATAACAGGAGAATATTATGGTAATAAACCTGAAGAAGATGTCCGCAGAGCAAGATTTGCTTGCCCCAGGCCACCGGCTGTGCGCTGGCTGTGCGGAGTCCATCGTGGTGCGCCAGGTACTCCATGCCGTAGGGCAGCCAGTGGTTGTCGCTTCGCCTACCGGATGCCTCGAAGTGGCAACCTCACCATACCCCTATACCTCATGGCGTGTGCCGTGGATCCACAGTGCCTTTGAGAATGTTGCCTCCACCATATCCGGCGTGGAGACCATGTATCGCTCCCTGGTTAAACAGGGCAAGATGGAGGATAAGGGGATCAAGTTTGTCGTTTTTGCCGGCGACGGCGCCACCTATGATATTGGGCTCCAGTTCCTCAGTGGAGCGCTTGAGCGGGGACACAAGTTCCTTTATGTTTGCCTGAATAACGAGGCCTATATGAACACTGGCATCCAGCGCTCCAGCGCCACACCTCTGGGAGCGTGGACCACTACCTCACCGGTGGGAACTGCTATTCCTGGCAAAAGGGAGAATCGTAAGGACATCACGGCAATAGTCGCCGCCCACGACATCCCCTATGTGGCCCAGGCAGCGCCTCATGCCTGGCGCGACCTGATAACCAAGGCACAAAAGGCTATTGCCGCCGATGGCCCTTCCTTTATCAATGTGCTCGCTCCCTGCCAGAGGGGGTGGCGATACCCCCCAGAAGAGACTATTGCCATCTCGAGGCTCGCTGTTGAGACCTGCGTCTGGCCAATCTACGAGGTAGTCGATGGCGAGTGGAAGCTGAACTATCGTCCTTCCCCAAAGAAGCCGATTACCGATTGGCTCCAGTCCCAGGGGAGATTCCGACACCTGCTCACCTCAGAAAATAGGCACATAGTCGATGCCTTGCAGGAAATAGTCGATCAGCAGTGGGCCAAACTGCTTGAGCGGTGTAGGGTATGATATAGTCCAAGGTTGGGCATTTGTCACCAGCGGAAAAGATCCTGACAGAATCTACTTAAGGAGTTGAAGCGAAGGAGGAAGAGCAATGACAGAGGATGTCAAATCGCAAACCACAGAGAAGTTAGCTCGCTTTATTGTGGAAACCAAGTTCGAGCAGATGCCTTCACAGGCAGTCGAGACTGCTAAAAGAGCTATGCGTGATTGTCTTGGCGTCGTTTTCACCGGTGTTGTGACTCACGAGGGTGAACTGATAACTGAATTCGTAAGGGAGCTAGGGGGTAATCCAGTAGCTGCGGTGATAGGTAAAGGGTTCCGCACTTCAGCGCCCCTTGCTGCCCTAGCGAACGGGACTATGGCTCATGCTGAGGACTTTGATGATTGGACCTTCGCTACGCTGGGACATCCTACTGTGCCTATGTTGCCAGCCATTTTGGCCTTAGGTGAACAGCGTAAAGCCACGGGGAAAGAGGCTATTGAGGCTTATATTGCCGGTTTTGAAACCCAGTGCGCCACGGTGCGTGGTGTAAGCGCCAGTCACTATATGCGGGGATGGCACGCGACCGGCACTATAGGAACCATAGGAGCAGCGGCTGCAGTCGCCAAGCTGCTGAAGCTAGATGTCCAGCAAACCAGGATGGCCCTGGGTATCGCAGCCTCCCAGGCCTGCGGCCTAAGGCAAAACTTCGGCACCATGACCAAGCCGTTTCACGCAGGCAACGCCGCCAGAAATGGGGTGATGGCGGCAATGTTGGCAAAGAGGGGCTTCACCGCCCACCCCGACATCATGGAAGAACGGTTCGGATTCTTCAATGTCTACAAAGGCAATGGTCAGGGTGAATTGGAACAGGCCACTGACGGTTTAGGTGAAAACTTTTCAATCCTCACCTTCGGGATAGCTTTCAAACTATATCCCAGTTGTGGTGAAACTCACGCCGCTATTGACCTCGTCCTAGACTTAACCAAGAAGCACAACATATCTCCCCAGGATGTGGAAAGCATTGAGGTTGCCGTTGATGAGCTAACATCCGGTGTGAACCTATATACTGACCCAAAACGAGGCCTGGAGGGTAAATTTAGCTTGGAGTATTGCATGACCAGGGCTCTTCTCGATGGCTGTGTGAGCTTAGAGCACTTTACCGACGAAAAGGTTAATGAGCCCAAGACTCAGCAGATTATCAAGAAAATGAAGAGACGCATCGACCCCAACATCCCTCCGCTTGGGGCAAGCGTTACCGTCAAGTTAACCGATGGGCGCGAGTTCAGCCAGCAGGCTGATGCACCTAAAGGCTCCCCACAATCGCCTCCCACCAATGAGGAACTGGTGTCTAAATACAAAGATTGTGCCCAGTTGGTGCTACCCTTGAAGGACGTCGAGCGCTCGCTGCACTTGATGGAGAACCTAGAGGAATTGAAGGACTTAACAGAATTACTAGAAATAGTCATTAGGCCCAAATAAGAGGCTCCTGCTAACATCTTCAGGAGCTTCTTGCTTTTAAATATCGGATTCTCAGGGGAGGAGGATAGGCGTGAGCACAGAGAAACTAGCTCGCTACATTGTAGAAACCAATTATGAACAGATACCCAATGAAGCGCTCGACGTCACCAAAAAGCTAATCCTCGACACATTGGGTGTTACGCTGGCAGGCTGTAATGAGCCAGGAAGTAAGCTGATTACCGAATATGTCAAGGAAGAGGAAAACAAACCTGAGGCAGGGGTTATTGGCGGGGGCTTTAAGACCCTCGCCTCTCAAGCTGCTTGGGTTAATGGCACAATGGCTCACGCCTTGGACTATGATGATTGGTGCATACCATTTGGCGGTCACCCCTCAGTGGTAATCCTGCCTGCGATCCTAGCCCTAGGGGAAAAACACTATGCCTCAGGCAAAGAAGTTCTGCTCTCCTATATTACTGGATTTGAGGCGGCAACTAAGTTGGGCCCTGTTTGTCTTCGACATTATATGATAGGGTGGCACATGACCTCCAGCTTGGGAAGTATTGCTGCTGTCGCTGCCGCTGCCAAGCTACTGAAGCTGGACATCGAACAAACCAAGACGGCCATAGGTATTGCCGCCTCCCTTGCATCTGGACTAAAGCAGAACATCGGCACGATGACCAAACCACTCCATGCTGGCAATGCAGCCAGGAATGGCATAGTAGCGGCATTACTGGCCCAAAGAGGGTTTACTGCCGATAAAAGCATTCTGGAAGCTCCTCAAGGTTACTGTAAGGTTCTGGCTGGTGGGGCCGACCTTGATCTTGACAAAATCGGAGATGGTCTAGGGGAAAGATTTGATATCATTTCCACTGTCGGACTGAAGCCTTGGCCCTCCTGCGCCGATACTCATACCAGCATAGAAATTGTTTTATACCTAATGAAGGAGCACGATATCAAAGCCGAAGATGTGGATGAGGTGGAGATAAGGACGGGACCAGTCATACAGTCGGTAGCATTTCACTCCCGCCCACAAACCGCGCTAGAGGGCAAGTTCAGTATGAACTACTGCATCGCCAGAGCCCTCCTCGACGGTGAAGTAGGCTTGGGGGATTTTACCGATGAAAGGGTAAGGCAGCCCGAAGTTCAACATCTCATCCCCAAGGTGCAGTATGTGGACTCCCCGGAGTTAGCCAGTGATTTATCGGCCGTGTTGGGCTCAGAAGTGGTTATAAAATTGCGAGATGGCAGGACATTTTCTCGCACGCAGAAGTCGCCAAAAGGCTCCGCATCCAACCCCATGAGCTGGGACGACGTATGCTCTAAATATTGGGATTGTGCCTCTTTAGTTCTTCCCACCCAAGATGTAAAAACGTGCATGGAGCTGGTTTCACACTTGGAATCTTTGTCTGATATCAATTCCCTGATGGATATACTTACTTTTAAATGTAGGGCGAGGCTTTAGCCTGGCAAATAAGGCGACCCTAAAGGGTCGCGCTACACAAAGGGAAAGGAGACACCATGACCAAATTAACGAAGCTATTCGAGCCAGGAACTATAGGGAAAATGGAGGTGAAGAACCGTATCGTTATGGCACCGGCGGGTACTGCCGGCCACGGTCCCGAGGGTGAGATCACTGACAAGGTCATAGACTATTATATAGAGAGAGCAAAGGGGGGCGTAGGGTTCATAATCGCTCAATCAAGCCTGATCTTGAAGGAAGCCCTGGCTCCCGGGCGTCCTTCAATGTATGACGATAAATTTATCCCCAAGTTGAGAGAGCTATCCGATGCAGTACACCAAAATGGCGCCAAAGTGGCCTTTCAGATAGTGCACCATGGAAAACTGCTCACCCAGTACAAGGCCAGCGCTCCCGATCCCGACGCAATAAGGGCGATAGCGCCCTCTGCCATACCGAGACTTCGGACTATCATGGGGGCCACCACAGTTGAAGATGCCGGTGCAGTTCTCTGGGTTCGTGATAATACTCCCCCTGAGGAAGCAACCAAGGAGGACATCAAGCGTCTGATCGAAGGCTTTGCTGAAGCGGCAAGGAGAGTAAAAGAGGCTGGTTTCGATGCGGTGGAAATCCACGGTGGTCATGGTTATCTTATAAGCCAGTTCCTTTCCCCCTTGGATAATATCAGGACGGATGAGTACGGAGGGAGTGTTGAGAAAAGGGCTAGGTTTGCTTGCGAGGTTATCGAAGCGGTTAGGAGGAAGGTGGGGCCAGATTTTACCGTTATCTTCAGGATAAGTGGTAGTGACTACATGGAGGGAGGAATAAACATAAAGGATAGCGCCCGCCAGGCACCGCTCTTCGTTGAGGCTGGGGCGGATGCGTTGCATATATCTTCCAGCCAACAGGGCTCCATCCAGTGGCAGTATCCTAGCTTCCTCTTCCCCAAGGGGACTCTGGTTTCCGATTCCGCAGCTATAAAGAAGGCGGTTAAGGTCCCAGTTATAGCTGTAGGAAAGTTGAGCGACCCCCATCTCGCTGAGGAAGTCTTACGCCAGGGGAAAGCAGACTTCATCGCTATGGCAAGAGCATTAATGGCTGACCCGGAACTGCCCAGTAAATTCAAGGAAGGAAGGTTTGCTGACATCCGCCCGTGCGTATACTGCCTTAATTGCTTCAACCTTCGTTCCCACCTCAATTACGTGTTGACTTATGGTATCCCTTGCGCTGTCAATCCAGCCAAACTAAGGGAGCGGGAATTTGCCCTAAAGCCCACCACTTCCTCCAAGAAGGTGATGGTTGTTGGTGGCGGGTTAGCTGGCATGGAGGCAGCAAGAACACTGGCCGAGCGGGGACACGAGGTTGTCTTATATGAAGCGACTGCTAATTTGGGGGGGCAATGGTTTATTGCCTGCCAGCAAGAGCAAAAGAGGGAAGACTACTCCCCCTTCCTCAGCTATCTGGAACAGGGTTTGAACAAGGCTAAGGTCACGGTGAAGCTAAACACTGAAGTCACACCCGAGATGGTAAAGGAGGTTAAACCCGATGCTGTGGTGGTAGCCACCGGAGCGGTGCCTCAGACATTAGATGTCGAGGGTGCCGATGGAAAGAATGTAGTTCAGGCAGTCGATGTAATTCTGGGCAAAGCTAAAGTAGGCAAAAGTGTGGTGGTGGTTGGAGGGCGGTATCTCGGTATGGAGATTGCTGATCAACTCGCCGGCCAAGGCAAAGAAGTCTACCTAACGACACGCTCCTTGTTAGGCAGGGATGTGGAAAGAAATATCTACCTTGCCCTAAGGAACAGGTTGATTGACAAAGGGGTGCATATGTTCCAAAATTGCCCGCTTGTGGAGATCAGGGAGAATGGTATTTATATGGCATTCAACGGTGACCTCGTGTTCTTGAAGGCCGACACTGTGGTTCTCGCCGTGGGGATGAAGTCCCAAAACCAATTGGCCGCTAGCCTTAAGGATGTGACTTCAGAGCTTTACACTATAGGGGACTGTGTAACGCCACGAGATGCCCTGTATGCAATTCATGAAGGTGCGGAGATAGCGCGTCAAATCTGATATAAGCACACGCTACTCACTGTCCGAACCCTAGCTTGTCGCGATTCGACTAACGCCCTACTTTAGAGAGTACGGGCCGTCCACTTGCCGCTTTGCAGTGGGTCTTGGCCTTTATCTCAAGGATATCAGAACGCAATTGATAGTCGTTCTCCATCTCGGAAGATATTTTCTGGTAGCTACGGAGAATGACTGAGTGGTCTCTGCCGCCGAACTCCCTTCCAATATCGGCAAAGGAGCGGTCTGTCTCCTCCTTGATAAGATAAACTGCGATGTGGCGTGCCAGGGCAGTTTGCCTATCCCTAGCCCTCCCTTTCAGAGCATCTGGAGTTAGGTCAAAGTATTTAGCTACAGCATCGATGATGAACAAGGGGCTAGAAGCGCGATGGGTGGAATTGTTGGAGTTATTTGCCAGAGCTTTGACCGCCAACTCAATGGTGATGGGATCTCTGGCAAGCTTGGAAAAGGCAACAATACGATTCAGTGAACCCTCTAAATCCCGGATGCTGTCGTGGGCCTTACGAGCGATGAAGTCAAGAACCTCGTTGGGTACTTCTGCCCTCATCTGCTCTGCCTTAACTTCAAGTATGGCGAAGCGAGTCTCCAGATCAGGAGGTTGGATATCGGCAATGAGCCCCCATTCAAAGCGGGATCGCAATCGGTCTTCAAGTAAGGGCATATCTTTCGGTGAACGGTCACTTGTGACTACAATCTGATGATTTCCATTGTGCAGGTCATTAAAGGTGTGGAAGAACCCTTCCTGGGTCTGTTCCTTACCGATGATAAACTGGACATCGTCGATTAACAGTACGTCAACACCCCGATACTTTTGGCGAAACTCCTCTGTCTTCCTCTCCTTAATCGCTCTTATGAAATCGTTAGTAAATTGCTCTGTACTGACATAAAGCACTCGAAGATTGCTTTGGGAAACAAGGTTTCCTATGGCATGCAGCAGGTGAGTCTTTCCCAACCCAACACCACCATAGATAAATAGGGGGTTATAGACTGAACCAGGTTTCTCCGCTACCCCCACGGCAGCAGCGTGAGCGAGACAATTACAATTGCCTATTATGAAAGAGTCGAAGGTGTACTTAAGATTAAAGCCTGACGAACGCTTCTTGTATTTGGCAAAGGATGGATTGCTCTCTTCTATTTGCTGAACCTGGAACTTGACATCAATGTCTCGCCCGGTGATGTCCATGAGGGTCTTTTTAATAAGAGAGCGCAGCCGCCTCTCCAACCACTCCACGTTAAATGGCGATGGCACGCCCACCATAAACTGGTTATGTTCACAGCTCAGGCCAACAGTTCCCCCAAGCCATGTATCATAGTTCGTCTTTGTAACCTGCAGTTGAAGTTTACCAAGCACTGCCTCCCAGGTTTCCTTCGCTGCTATCATTTTGACTCATCCCTCTGCTCTCCAAGCAATACCTTTAGGTGAGCAAAAAAAACCCAGAGAGCCCAAACTATTCTACATTAAGGATTGCCTTTCTCAAGGCATTAGACGTACACGAGCGCCTCGTTATTGAAGGCAATACACTAATACCACTAGTGGCGGGGTTAAGCCCCTCCGAATAACCTGGGGCGGTGCCCCTATCTAGAGGAACTCCTCCTGAGGATTAACATCAAAAGAATAACAAACCCTCCCCCCTTGGTCAAGAGGTTTTTGCACCAATTTTGCACCAATTTTATAATTCCCTTTTCCCTTGTTCCATGTTAGAATTCGTCGAGGAAATGCAATGAGAATTGTCTTTATGGGAACATCTGAGTTTGGCGTGCCGACCCTTGAGCGGCTTGTTGCCAGTGAGCACCCCTTGATTGCCGTTTACACTCAATCTGATAAACCCGCAGGGAGAGGGCGATCCCTTTCACTACCTCCAGTGAAGAAGATGGCTATCGAGTACGGGCTTGAGGTGCGCCAGCCGAACAGTTTCAATGAAGCTGATGTGCTTGAATCTTTGGCTCAGCTTAACCCCGATGTCATTGTGGTGGCTGCCTTTGGAAAGATCCTGCCTGAAGAGGTACTCAATATGCCTCCCTTCGGCTGCATCAATATCCATCCCTCTCTTCTACCCAGGCATCGCGGTCCCTCCCCCATTCAAGGAGCCATCCTTAGCGGCGATGACTGTACCGGTGTCACCATCATGCTCATGGATCGTGGAGTTGACAGCGGCCCCACCCTTGCTCAGAAGAGAGTGCCCATCGCGCCCGAAGATAGCGCCGAGTCACTCACCACAAATCTTGCTCACATTGGCGCCCAACTCCTGGAGGAAACACTGCCTCGCTGGCTTTCCCACGCTATTATCCCCCAACCTCAAAACGATGATGAGGCTTCCTATACCAAGTCCCTCAGTAAAGAACAAGGGGAGATAAATTGGCACCTCCCTGCCCTCGAGATATGGCGCCAGGTGCGAGCCTTTCAGCCCTGGCCTGGTTGCTATACTCGATGGCGGGGGGAAACTCTCAAGGTTGTCGATGCCTCTCACCTGCCTGGGGCACAAGGTGAGCCAGGGAGAGTGATTACGCTTGCGGGGGGAGGCGTTGGCGTTCAGACCGCGGAGGGGGTTCTCGAGCTTTTAAGGATCCAGCTTGAAGGGAAGAGGAAGATAAGCGCTGAGGAATTTGTGCGGGGGCAGAGGGATTTCATCGGAGCACTGCTCCCATGTTGAGATGGGAACCTGCTAATATCTATCTCTCCCTCGCAGGGCAAAGGTTTCCGTTTCCTACCAGACGACCTTAATAGGTCTCCATACGATATGGGATAGGGATGCTTCTCTTTTTTGTCCTCCTAATGCAGCCACTCTGGTTCAGGCGGTATCACACCTCCCCTATTTTCGTCCTGATCGCCCTGGGCCCGAGGTGTTCTAGGCTTTATTCCGACTCAGCCTCAACCTGCGGTGCAACTTCCTCCTCACCCTCCACCTCCTCAGGTTTGACCTTCTCAGCTTCAACTTCAACACGGCTTTCCATTACTTGAACCACCAATTCACTGAGCTCGGTGAGCACCTCCACATTATCGCCCACCGGGATATCTCTGACGTGAATAGCCTGATTAGCTTCCGCAAGCTGTGAGATGTCCACCTCAATGTTCTTGGGCAGATCTGAGGGGAAGGCTTCCACATGGAGAGCAGATAGGTTATGAAGCAACATCAACCGGCTAACCTTCTCCACAGGAGACTCGCCAACAAAGACAAGTGGCACCTCAACTTTCACCTTATGTGTCATTTCTACCTGGAAGAAACTGACATGGAGCAAAACGTCAGTTAACGCATCCCGGTCGATATCGCGAATCATAGCCACCTTTCGCTTTCCATCAATCCTGAGGGTGATAAGAGCATTCCTGCCCACGCTAGCAATAAGTCGCTCCAAAAGGGAAGTCTCTATTTGGAGAGGGATAGATTCGATATTTGCACCATAGACATTAGCAGGAGTTAACCCTTTTCGGCGCAGAAATCTGACCTTCTTGCCTAGAACGTCTCTCCTGCTGGCTGTCAATTCCTCTCGCTTCACTTTTACCTCCCCCTAAAGAATGGGCACCCGCTTCTCCATGCTAATATGCCCGTGAACTCCATCATTGCCCTGATTCGCGGCAACACTTCCAAGATGACTTGGAAAATTATACTACTATCTGGCGTCGCCGTCCAGTTAACGAATTGACTTTGGATATCCCCTCTGATATAGTGTGCCCTAAAATCAAGGACAAGGAAAGATAATCTATGGATGCCCCTCGGTTCAAAGACATACGACGTGGCTACGGGTTTGACGAGATAGCGCTTGTACCCGGGGATATCACCATCAGCCCAGAGCAGGTTAGCATTGAATTCACCCTGGGCAATTTTACCTTCCCCATTCCCATCCTTGCGTCTGCTATGGATGCGGTGGTCGACCCTCACTTTGCCGTCTTGCTGAGCAAGTTGGGGGGATTAGCCGTGCTCAATCTAGAAGGACTGCAAACCCGCTATGAAAATGCCGACGAAATTCTAGCGGAAATCGCCAATACCCCTCAGGATGAGGCCACCACTTTCCTTCAAAAGGTCTACTCTCAGCCGATCAAAGAGAATCTCATCGGCGACCGCATACAGCAGATCAAGAACGCCGGAGGTATCTGCGCCGTTTCGGTAACGCCTCAGAACACCAAAAGGTTTGCTCACATAACCGTGGAAGCCGGCGTGGATATTTTCGTCGTCCAGTCCACAGTAACCTCTTCCCGCCACATATCGAAAAGCTATCACGGGCTCATCTTCTCCGAGCTTTACCAGCTAATGCCAGTGCCAATCATCGTGGGCAACTGCGTCAGTTATAGCGCTGCGTTAGAATTGATGAGGGAAGGGATATCAGGGATTCTTGTGGGGGTAGGGCCTGGAGCAGCGTGCACCACAAGGGAAGTTGTGGGTGTTGGGGTTCCACAGGCGACAGCGACGATGGATTGCGCCGCAGCCAGGGAACAGTATCTTCAAGAGACAGGAAGGTATGTTGCCGTTATAACCGATGGAGGTATTCGCACCGGTGGAGATTTATGTAAAGCATTCGCCTGCGGCGCCGATGCAGTAATGCTGGGCTCGATATTGGCTCAAGCAACAGAGGCACCTGGGAGAGGCTATCAGTGGGGCATGGCTACCCCTCACGCAGCTTTACCTCGGGGGACACGAATCAAGGTAGGCAGCGGCAGCAGTCTAGAGCAGATCCTCTTCGGTCCAGCTACGGTCACCGGCGGGACACAAAATTTTATTGGGGCGTTACGCAATTCCATGGGGATGTGCGGCGCCCTCTCCATCAAAGAGATGCAACACACCGAGATGGTGCTCGCTCCCTCCATAAAGAGCGAGGGCAAGTTCTGGCAACTTCCACAGGTTTAGTGAGACCATTGACTTTTCCCTGGTCTTTTTGTTACACTTTATCAACAATAGAATAAGGCAAAGACTGCGAACAGGAGTAGTAGGCGCTAAGCGAGGGTCAGAGAGTCGGGTTAGGTGTGAGCCGATACCAGCGCGGGCGTACGAATGGGTCTGGGAGTCGCAAACCGAAACCCCGACAGGCCGGGGAAGTAGGCTTTGACGGAGAGGGCACCGTTATCAGAGCCCAGGGTACGCCCCGATATATCGGGGCGTACCTGAAAGAGATGCCCCGCTAATGCGGGGTAATAAGGGTGGCACCGCGAATTTGAACCCTTCGCCCCTTAAAGGGCGAAGGGTGTTTTATTATTAGGAGAGTGTTTATTATGCTAAAATGCTTCCCCTTTTTGTCATTCTGAATGGAGCGAAGCGGAATGAAGAATCTCTGAGATTCTTCGCTACGCTCAGAATGACAAATAGAATTGCTAAATAATCTCAATTACCAAGGTTGAAATTCAATGTACTGCCCATCGCTTGACGAGGTACGAAAACTGAAGAGATACGGCAATCTGGTGCCAGTTTATCGTGAGATAGTAGCTGACCTGGAAACGCCGGTTTCCGCCTACCTGAAGGTTGCCCGCCATCCTTATTCTTTCCTCCTGGAGAGCGTCGAGGGCGGGGAGCGACTGGCACGCTATAGCTTTATTGGCTCTGAACCCTATCTCGTTCTCAAGTCAAGCGGTGAGACACCCGACCCCTTGCTTGCGGTGCAGAATGAGCTAGACAAATACAAGTTAGTATTACTACCCGACCTGCCTCGCTTTCATGGCGGAGCGGTGGGCTATCTCGCTTATGAGACGGTGAGACACTTTGAAGAGTTACCTTCGCCCGATTCCGACCCCCTGAGCTTGCCGGAATCCCTCTTCATGTTTGCCGATAACGTTCTCGTTTTCGACCACTTGACCCACAAGATTAAGGTCGTCAGCCACGCTTATCTGGAAGGCGATGTAGAGGAGGCATACCGCAGAGCGGTGGAACGGATCGATGCTTCGGTAGAGAGACTGAGCCAACCTATTCAGCAAGCGAGAAGAAAAGCCCCCAGGATAGCAGCCACCTATTCCCCTATCGTATCCAACATCTCTAAGGTTGAGTTCGAAGCCAGCGTTACTCAAGCGAAAGAATATATTGAGGCTGGAGAGATTATTCAGGTGGTCCTTTCTCAGCGACTTAGCAAAACCACCACCGCCGAGCCCTTTCAAATCTATCGGGAACTGAGAAGTATAAACCCATCACCATATATGTATTATCTTCACCTGGACGGCTGTCACATCATCGGCGCCTCGCCAGAGCTCCTGGTGAGGGTGGAGGATGGGATAGTGGCAACCCATCCCATCGCCGGAACACGCCCTCGTGGAGCAAATCTGGCCGAAGACCTGGCCCTGGAGGAGGAACTACGGAATGATGAAAAGGAACGTGCTGAGCACATCATGCTACTCGACCTTGGGCGCAATGACATTGGTCGGGTCTCAGAGCCAGGCACAGTTGAGGTTACTCAGATTATGGATGTGGAGCGCTATTCGCATGTAATGCACCTGGTGTCGCATGTTCAGGGGAAGCTTCGCCACGGTCTGAATCAGTTCGATGCCCTGAGGGCATGTTTTCCCGCCGGCACTGTATCGGGTGCCCCCAAGGTCCGCGCCATGGAGATCATCGCTGAACTGGAGCGGGATAAGCGGGGTCCCTATGCCGGGGCAGTGGGCTACTTCAGCTTCTCAGGCAACCTCGATACGGCGATAACCATCCGCACTATAGTAATGGCCGATAGTATCGCCTCTGTACAGGCAGGCGGCGGGATCGTTGCCGACAGCGTCCCCGAGCGTGAGTACGAAGAGAGCGTGAATAAGGCTCAAGCTCTTGTCAAAGCCATTGAACAGGCGGAGAGTGCATAAATGCTTCTACTTATAGATAACTATGACAGCTTCACCTACAATCTCTTCCAGTACCTGAGCGAGTTGGGTGAAAAGGTTCAGGTACTGCGCAATGACAAGGTCAGCATCGCTGACATCGAGGAGATGTCGCCTGAGCGCATCGTGATCTCCCCAGGGCCGGGAACTCCCGACCGTGCAGGCATCTCAAACGATGTCATTCGCCATTTTGGGCCTAAGACCCCCATTCTCGGCGTTTGCCTCGGCCACCAGTGCATCGGCTACAGCTACGGCGCGGTGGTGGAACGGGCGAGTGAGATCATGCACGGCAAGTCCTCGCTAATCCATCACAATGGCCAGGGGGTACTTCAGGAGCTGCCCAGTCCCTTCCCAGCGATTCGCTATCATTCCCTGGTGGTAATGCCACAGGGTCTCCCTGACTGCCTGGAGGTGACTGCCTGGACGGAAAAGGGTATCATTATGGGGCTCAGGCATCGACAATACCCAGTGGAGGGAGTGCAATTTCACCCCGAATCCATCATGACAGAGGTGGGAAAGGATATACTTAAAAATTTCCTGGGGAAAGGAGGATGACGCAAATGCGGAAAACTGAACTCATCATTTTCTTGAGTGTAATGTTTGTTGTTACTCTGGTTGCCTTTTTGAAGGCGGGCTTCGTAGAACAGCACGGTATTGTTGCGCAGGTTTGGGTTACGATAATACTGGTCTTGTTGACAGCCGTTTACGTCTCTAGAGTAAGGCAGCAAGCCGATGCAAGCATAAAGATGGCTCAAGAGACGAGGGAACAAAGGTATGACTCATTTCGTCCTGTAATAGATATTGAGAGATACGTATTAGAGGAGGAAAAAATAAGAGAAGGACTAGCCGCTCGGTTAGAGGAATTCTCTTATGGATTTTGGTGTGTTTTAGATAATATTGGTGTCGGACCAGCGACTGATGTATATTCATATATGGCCATTGGTGGAAAAACTCGAGGACGCGATTTTGGAACCATTAAAATTGGAGATAGCAAGCAAGCCGGAGGATTATCCTTACAACAAATTGGCAACCGGAGATTCTTGGTAGCATATTACAGAGATATATATAACAGATGCTTTGAGTCAAAGCGAGAGGTAACCGCGGACAAAGAAGGGCCTTCATGGATTATAGGCCCACTGAAGCACCGCAAGTTAGATAAAACCGAAGATAGTAAGATTATAGAGAGTATATGGCCACTTTCGGAATAAGGAGCAAACCAAAATGATTCGTGAAGCTATTGACACCTTGGTTTCGGGAAACTCGCTTACCCTGGAGCAGGCGGCGGGGGTGATGAACGAGATAATGAACGGCGAGGCCACATCGGCCCAGTTCGGCTCTTTCGTTACCGCGTTGAGGCTCAAGGGGGAGACGGTGCACGAGATCGCCGGTATGGCAAGAGCGATGAGAGAGAAAGCCATCCCCGTAGCCACATCCGGACCAGTGGTCGATACCTGCGGTACGGGGGGCGATGCATCGCAGACCTTCAACATCTCCACTACCGCCGCATTTGTTGTAGCCGGGGCCGAGCTCAAGGTAGCCAAGCATGGCAATCGCGGGATGAGCAGCGGCTGCGGGAGCGCCGATGTGCTCGATGCTTTGGGGGTTAAGATAGACTTGGGCGCTAAAGAGGTCGAGAAGTGTCTCGATGAGGTGGGCATTGGCTTCATGTTTGCCCCCATATTTCATCCCGCGATGAAGTACGCCTCACCCCCCAGGCGTGAGATCGGCATCCGCACCGTCTTCAATATCCTCGGCCCCCTGACCAACCCCGCTGGCGCCGAGTCCCAATTGCTGGGGGTAGCCGACGGAGCACTGACGATGAAAATGGCTGAGGTGCTCAGCCTCCTCGGTTGCCACCACGCCCTGGTGGTTCATGGCGAGGATGGCCTGGACGAGATTACACTGGGAGCGCAAACCACGGTCTGTGAGCTAAAGGAAGACGAGATCACAAGGTATCTTATAGACCCGGAGGAGTTTGGCTTCCGTAGGGTAAGCATGGCAAGCCTCAGAGGCGGGCCACCTCAGGAGAGCGCCGCGATAATTCGCCGCGTGCTGGCAGGCGAAACCGGGCCACACCGCGACATCGTGCTGATAAACGCCGCAGCAGCGCTAGTAGCTGGCGATAAGGCGGAAAACCTTGAGCAAGGTATCAAAATCGCCGCACAAGCGATAGACAGCGGCAAAGCGTCGGAGATACTTGATAAGCTTATTGCACTCAGCCAACGCCTCTAGGCCCTTTTCACAAAGGTCAGAAAAATGATACTGGACGAGATTGTTAAGTCAAAGAAGGAAGGACTGGCAAGAAGCAAGCTGAGCGTATCTGTATCCGAATTGGAGGCGCTCAGTTCAAGAAAGCCACCGCCCCGGGATTTCGCCTCCGCCCTTCAGGGAGATGGCGTCAAGCTCATCGCCGAAATCAAAAGAGCATCGCCATCAAGGGGACAAATTCGCCCTGACCTCGATGCGGTAGAATTGGCCCAGACCTACGCCCAAAATGGCGCTGCTGCTATATCTGTTCTAACCGAGGAAAGATACTTCCAGGGCACCCTAGAGGAGCTTTCTACCATTAGCGAGGAACTGCAAGGGGGGAAAATCCCTCTGCTCAGAAAGGATTTCATCTTCGACCCATATCAGATCCATGAATCTCGCGCTTTTGGCGCTGATGCCCTGCTCCTCATCATCGCCATTTTGAGCAGCGCGCAGTTAACAGAACTGCTTTGGCTAAGCCATAACCTCGGCATGCAATGCCTGGTGGAGGTTCATAACCAGGCCGAGCTAGAGAGCGCCCTCTTGAGCGGAGCACACATCATCGGCATCAACAATCGCGACCTGAAGACCTTTACCATCGACCTTGCCACCACAAAGCGGCTTCGTCCCCTGGTGCCACCGGATCGTATAGTGGTCAGCGAAAGCGGCATCGAGAATCGGGGTGATGTCCAGATGCTCAGGGAATGGGGAGTTGACGCCATTCTCGTCGGTGAGGCTCTGGTTGCTGCTGGCGATGTAGCAAGAAAAATGAAGGAACTTCTATGACCAGGGTAAAGATATGTGGCATTACTGAAACTCCCCATGCTCTGGCGGCAACGCAAGCAGGAGCGGACTTCATAGGAATGGTCTTTGCCCCATCGAAACGCCAGGTGTGTATCGAGAAGGCACGGGAGATCGCTCTGGCAGTTAAGGGACTAAAAGCCCGCCCTCAAATTGTCGGCGTTTTCGTCAACATGCCCCCCTCTGAGGTGAACCATATCGCAGAATACTGCGGGCTCGATTGGGTACAGTTAAGCGGCGATGAGCCCTGGGATTACTTGATGGACATCGAGAAGCAGGTTATTAAAGCTATAAGGGTGCGAAGCCAGCAGGACAGCGAGGATATCATCGCTGAAATAAGTGGTGGCCGACGATTGCTGGGGGAAAGTTTTATTTGCCTGTTGGATTGTCATGTTGAAGGGAGCTACGGTGGCACCGGGCAGACCTTCGACTGGCGGCTGGCAAGGCAGGTTTCCCAGAGATTCCCCGTGATTATAGCCGGTGGCCTCTCGCCGCAAAATGTAGCAGAGGCAATCCAAATCACCAAGCCCTGGGGAGTAGATGTCTCCAGTGGCGTGGAAACCAAGGGTGCAAAAGACGCTTCCAAGATAGAGAGGTTTATCCAAACAGTGAGGGCGGAAGATGGCTGATAAGATATTAGCCCCATTACCTGATGGCCTCGGCCACTTCGGAAAATTCGGAGGCCGCTTTGCTCCAGAAACCCTGATGTCCGCCCTGGAAGATCTGGAGAAGTCCTACCGGGAAGCGCAACGGGACGCAGTATTTCAACAGCGCCTGGCTGAACTACTCCGAGACTTTGTCGGCAGACCCACTCCCCTTTACTTCGCAGCCAAGCTGACCAAATATTGTGATGGTGCCAGGATCTACCTCAAAAGGGAGGACTTGGCCCACACTGGCGCCCATAAGATTAACAACACTGTAGGGCAGGGCCTACTGGCTGAGCGCATGGGAAAGACACGAGTCGTCGCCGAAACGGGGGCAGGACAGCATGGCGTAGCCACCGCCACCGTTTGCGCCATGCTTGGACAGGAGTGCGTCGTGTATATGGGAGAGGAGGATATTCAACGCCAATCGCTAAACGTCTTCCGCATGAGGCTGCTTGGCGCCGAGGTGCGACCAGTCTCAAGCGGCAGCCGAACCCTTAAGGACGCCATCAACGAGGCAATCCGCGACTGGGTGACCAATGTCGATTCCACGCACTACCTCCTGGGCAGCGTCGTTGGTCCCCACCCTTATCCCATGATGGTGCGCAATTTCCAGTCAGTCATCGGAATGGAGGCGCGTCAGCAGACCATCGAAGCTACCGGCCGTCTGCCTGATTATGCCATAGCCTGTGTCGGCGGCGGCAGCAATGCCATGGGGCTTTTTCATCCCCTGGCTAACGACCATGAGGTTCAGTTGATTGGGGTTGAGGCCGCCGGGCTGGGCCTTGATACGGGGAAGCACGGTGCCAGCCTGGCTGCAGGAAGCATCGGGGTACTTCATGGCACAAAATCCTACATCCTCCAGGATGAGGCGGGGCAGATTCGCCAGACCCATAGTATCTCGGCAGGGCTTGATTACCCTGGCGTCGGCCCCGAGCACAGCTACTATAAGGAGAGTGGACGGGCAAGCTATGTTGCCGTAACCGATGACGAAGCCCTTGAAGGGTTCCAATTGCTGAGCCGACAGGAGGGTATCATACCCGCCCTCGAGCCTGCTCATGCTATCTACTACGCCGCCACACTCGCACGTCAGCTATCGAAAGACCACACCATCCTGGTGAACCTGAGCGGGCGCGGCGATAAGGATATGCATATTGTAGTTGAGGCACTGAGGGTTCAACTATGAGCCGCATTGGCGCTGTTTTTGCCACGCCGCAGCATAAGGCTCTTATTGCCTATGTAACCGTGGGCTACCCCAGCATCGAGGCTACACTTCAAGTGGTGCCTGCCCTGGTAGAAGGTGGGTGCGACATGATCGAGCTGGGTATTCCCTTCTCCGACCCCCTATCCGATGGCACCACTATTCAAAGAGCAAGCCTTGGAGCGCTTCAGCAAGGAGTCACCCCTAAGCTATGCATCGAGGTTGCTCACAAGCTGCACCAAATGGTCGATGTGCCGTTGATACTCATGAGCTACTTCAACCCTCTACTTCACTACGGATTGGAAGCTTTTTGTGCTGCATCTTCAGAGGGAGGCGTCGATGGGCTGATTATTCCTGACCTGCCACCCGAAGAAGGGGTGGAACTTGAAAGGCTAACCGAAAGATATCAACTGGACCTCATCTACCTAATCACCCCCACCAGCACTGAGGAGCGTCTCCGTCTGGTCGCTGCTAGATCGCGCGGCTTCATCTATGCAGTATCGCTCAGAGGAATTACTGGAGCCAGAGAGACCCTGCCTGCCGACCTGGAGAGCTTCCTAGCCAGGGTGAGGGATATAACATCTCAACCACTTTGTGTCGGCTTCGGCATCGCTACCCCAGAGCAGGCTCGCCGAGTAGTCAATATAGCCGATGGGGTGATTATAGGCAGTCGCATTATTGAGATTGTGGAGACCAGCCAGCAGCCTGCCTCGGCAGCACAAGCATTCATAGAGCAAATAAGGAACGCCATATCCCCTCATTGACCTTTAGATGTCCTCCTTGTTATACTCAATTGGTAAAGGAGCAACAGCTTGGCCGATGTGCAACCATTCCGGGGCATTCGCTACAATCTCGAACAAATTGATGACCTCTCCGCTCTGATTTGCCCCCCTTACGATGTGATCTCCCCTGAGGAACAGCTTTCTTATCATCGCAAGAGCCCATACAATGTGGTCAGGCTTGAGTTCGGAGAGGAACGCCCTGAGGATTCCCCTCAAGACAATAGATACACCAGGGCTGCCCTCACTATGAAAAGCTGGCTGAGGGACAACATTCTAACTAGAGAGGAGAGTCCTGCTTTCTACCTTGTAGAGCACCGCTTTCCCTATCAAGATATCGAAAAGAGTCGCTTTAGCCTCATCGCACGAGTGCGTCTAGAGGACTTCAGCAGTGGGCAGATTCGCCCCCACGAAGTGACCATAGGAGGGGCCGGTGCGGACCGTCTCCGCCTTCTCAAGTCCTGCCACGCTAACTTCAGCCCCATAATGGGATTGTTTCGCCACCACGGAGCGGGAATCCTCTCGTTACTTCCCAACACCATTGACCGGCCAATTTTAAGTGCAGTGGATCACTATGGTGTAGGCTACGCAATGTGGTTGGTGACTGAAAAAGAGGCTATCGCCACAGTGTCCGATTTCTTCGCCGACAAGACACTCTACATTGCTGACGGTCATCATCGCTACGAGACAGCCCTTGCACACCAACAGGAGCAGCGCCCTAAGCATTCTTACCATACAGGAACAGAAGCCTTCGATTTCGTAATGATGACCCTAACCGATGCTGAGGATCCAAACCTCATCATGGAACCCACCCACCGCTTGGTACGGGGGCTCAACAAAAGAATCTTTCCCGAATTTAGTGAGCAACTGGCAGCATGCTGTGATCAGAATTTGCTCTCACCTTTACCAAATGCCACCGAAACTCTGAAAAACTGGCTCAATACGCTGCAAGAATGGGAGCATCAAGGAACAACGTTTGGCCTCTATGGCCTCGATGGGCTGTGTCTCCGCTTGCTGACACTCAAACAGAAACTGATGTTCACCGATCAGCTAAGCGCTCTAAATGATTTGGATGTTTACATTCTTCACCGCTCGATTCTGGACCGCATGATGGGGATAAGTAGCCAAGAAATGGCAGAGAATTGCTTGGGCTACACTCGGGACGCATTAGAGGCCACGTCTCGGGTGGATTCCGGTGAGTATCAGCTAGCCTTCTTACTCAATCCCACCCCCGTCTCCAGCGTCCTGACCGTCGCTGATGAGGGCGCCAGGATGCCCCAAAAATCCACCTATTTCCATCCCAAGACGCCCGCTGGTCTGGTTATCAACCCCCTCTGGGATGATTAGCTGGCTTTCAAAACAACTCTCTCATTGCTCGTGCGACTTCCTCGGGCAGGCTCTCAATAACCCAAATATCGAAGAATCGCTCCATAAAACCGCTATCGCTGGTATACAATGGCTGGAAAATCGGCCTCGAGATGATCCGAGCATTGAGACGGTAGTAATCAGGGTTCTCCCCAACAGGTGCTGAATAAGTAATCAAGTTGAACGAATTTACCCCCATCCCTTTGTAGCAATACAATACTTTTGCAATAGTGGTGGCAAAATCTGTTATTTGCTTTTCATCCAGCTCCGCTAGATTACCTACTTCTTTAAATATCAATTGGACCTCTCTGTTTCCCCGTGGCGCATAGCTTGCGACGACCGCCAAGGAATCGTTCTCGCCGATATACCGTTCGCCCATCCCCCTCTCCTCCTTGATCAAGTCCTGCCAATAATTTCTGCCATACCTTCGGAAATATTCCTCGCTTCTTTCCAGAAGTTTCCCTACTTCTGGCGCTGGATCTCGCTCCACTATTATTTGGACATGGGGATGAATTATACTGGCACCGCTGGGCGGCAGATGATTCCAAATCCACATCGGATATTTTGCCCCTTCATCTTGTTGATGCACCACAGCGATATACTGCTTACAGGCAATTAGATTATCTATCAGCATCTCAGGAGTGAATTCATTGAGTTCTAAGAAGTGCCTCTGCGTCAGCGTCCCAACGGCATGGTATTCAGCAAAAGGGAACAGATTAGGGAAGATCACACATTCACCCTTCCTGATTCTGCCATCTGGCCAGAGCTTGGGGGGAAATCTTGGCGTTTCCCTTTCCATATTGTCCGGACAGAAGAAGCACCTAGCCCTAGTCTCCTCTATCGCCCGTCCCAAATCCAACTCATCCTGTTGCGCTTGCCTCACTCTTCCTGCCCTCCCCAAATTCAGCCTGCTCTGGGAACCCGTCAATGGGTCTTCCCGATACTCTATCCGCTGAATCTCACTTTCAAATTGAAGCGAAGGGCTTAAGAGTTCAACAGTCTTGACATCTTTCCGAAATTCCATCATTATCCCCCATTATGTGAAATGGCTAGTTATTATAGCATAGAGGGTGTTGTCCACAACCTATCATTGCCTTCGACTCACAACGATACTTACAGAGTCTAAGGTGGTTCCTCTCTTGCGGGGGTCTCTCCGACCCGAGCCGTGGGACGGCCGACCTGTCGGCCTCGGAGCAGAAGTACATCTTGGGGTGGGTGGGCAGGACCATCTATCATTCTGAGGGAGCAAAGCGACCGAAGAATCTGGGCGAGATTCTTCGCTTCGCTCAGAATGACAAAGAGTGTTGCTTCCCCCGCAATGACAGGGATAATGAGGAAGAGGTGATACATTACCAATGTATTCCACGAGTAAAACAAGCGCTTAGTTCTCCGTAGAAATCCGACACTCATCCTCCTTCCTGAGTGGTGTGTTCATTCTTAATCCCATGTGGGGTCGGTGGTAGTGATAACGTTCCAGGAACAATTCTACCATTTTCTGACACTCCGGCAAATCTTGGAG
>JAUWRG010000063.1 GCA_030610655.1 Dehalococcoidia bacterium | reverse complement strand
GGTGGCGTCGGATATGGATGCCTCGCAGTGCTCTTCGTTCCAAAAGAAGTGAGATAGTCGCGAACCGGAAGATGGCAACCGATAGTTTTGGATAGTAGAGCGGGCACGAGGTATTAGTGTAGGTGTCGCGCCTCTGTATTTGGGGGGAAACTGAAGGAGGAGGTAAGGAAAGTGGCAGAGATAATAGCAAAGACAAGTAGAGCGCCGGATAAGCCGGTAGAGGAGCTGGAGAAGGAGCGGGCGTGGTGGTGGGCGGCGGAGAAGAAGAGGTCGCCGCGGCTGGACTACCTGAGGAAAGCGGTATGGAAGAAGGGGGCGATAGGAGGGGTCTATCTCCCAGGCATTAAGGTTGACCTTGAAAGGCCGAAGCTATTTACCGAGGCCTTTAGGGCGAATGAAGATGACCCCAGAATGCTGAGGAAGGCAAAAGCCCTGGCCAATGTGATGGATAACATCACCATCTTCATCACCGATCATGCTCAGCTTGTGGGTTATGTGGGGAGCCTGCCGCACAACCAGATCTGGCATCCAGAGATCGCCAGCATGTTCAATGAGGAGTACTACAACATGCAGGGCATCATCCCTGAGCCGGCGGAAGAGTCCCTGAAGGTCATGGCTGAGATTAACAACTACTGCTCCGGCAAGGCTGCGGTGGATGAGTTGATCAAGATTATGCCGCCGGAGGATGCTGTCAAGTGCTTTAGCGGTGTAGTTTTCTGGGGTGTTCCTGTATCCATCATGGGTTATTCGGGCAAGGACTTTGAGTACATATTTGGCCCGAATCAGGAGTTGGGGGGTGGAAAGGGATTTGAGGATATCTACAACGAGATTCAGGAGAGGATCGATGAGGCAGAGGAGAAGGTCTCTGGTGTCCCGGGGCCTGATATCCTTCCCCTTTATGACCGGCTGCCGAACTGGGAGGCGATGCAGATGATTCTAGAGGCCTGTATCAGGTATGCCAGGCGTTATGCCCGGCTGGCGCGGGTAGTGGCGGAGAACTTTGAGACCGACCCCAAGCGCAGGGAGGAGCTGCTGAGGGTTGCCGAGACCTGTGAGCGAGTGCCAGCGAAGCCGCCGCGGAGTCTTCAAGAATCGCTCCAGTTCGAGTACTTCATAAACGTGTGGGCCAGATTTGAGGCCGCTGAGGGGGCATGGCCTGCTCGTCCCGATTACTACCACTGGCCGTACTACGACAAGGATGTGAATATCGACAAGAGGCTTAGCCGTGATGAAGCGGTTGACCTCGTGGGGGAGTTTATGATTCGCGCCTACGAAGCAGGGCAGCTGCTTCCGAGCTTAGGGAAGGAAGGCCTTCAGGGCGTTCAGGGCAGCTGGAATTGGACGATGGGTGGGATCAATAAGGATGGCTCCGATGCCTGCAGCGACCTAACGATAGCCTTCATGCAGGCGGCAAGGATGGTGCGGGTGTCCAATCCCACCTTTTCCTTCCGCTGGCATCCCAAGGTCAAGGATGAGTTGATGCGCGAGGTCTTCGAGTGCATCAGGCAGGGTCTGGGCTATCCCGCAGTGCGCAATGACCCCCTCCTGAGCAGCAATGGCATATACTGGTTTCATCACCCTCTGGAGGAGATGAGAGGCTGGGTGCACCAGGCATGTATGTCGCCCTGTCCCTGCACCAAACATGGGACTCAGCCCATGCGTATGGCCTCGGCGACCCTGAATACTGCTAAGATGGTAGAGTATGCTCTTCATGATGGCTATGACCATGTGCTTCAGATGCAGATGGGGCCGAAAACAGGGGATACGCGGGAGTTCACCGACTTTGAGCAGTTGTTTGAGGCATGGGTGAAGCAGATGGAGTGGATGATGAACCTTGGGGCGCGGGTGATGAACTTAGCGCGGGTCACGGATCCCGAACATTGCGGTCGGACCTACTTGTCTGCCATCTCTGAAAGGTCCGTAGAGGGCGGGTTCGATGTCCTCAGCCCGGAAGGAGAGCGAGGCAATTGCTGGATCACATTCTTCACCTGGGTGGAGAATGCAGACAGCCTGGCAGCGGTGAAGAAGCTGGTATTCGACGAGAAGAAGTACACCATGGACCAGTTGGTGACCGCTCTTGAAGCCAACTGGGAGGGGTATGAGGAGATGCGCCTTGACTTCGTCAAGAATGCACCCAAGTGGGGCAATGATGACGATTATGTGGACGACATAATGGTGCGCTGCCTGAGGGAAGTGGCGAGGCACTCATGGGAGACGAAGTGCCCCTCGGGGAATCCATGGCCGGCGCTTCCCGAGAATGTGAGTGGCAACATCCACTTCTCCCCCACAGTCCATGCCCTGCCCAATGGCAGGAGGTTGGGCGATGCCCTCTATGACGGGGGTATCTCGCCAGGGCCAGGGCTGGACAAGAAGGGGCCGACGGCGGTGATCAAGTCCTGCGGGAAGATAGATCATATCAGTGATGGTCGGGCATTCCTGTTGAACCAGCGCTTGTCGCCGACGCAGCTAGCAGGGGAGAAGGGCTATCAGTTGTGGAAGGCGTACATGAAGACGTGGGCTGACCTGGGGCTGGACCATGTGCAGTTCAACATGGTAGATGATGCCACGTTGCGGGCGGCGCAGCGGGAGCCGGAGAAGTACCAGGAGCTGATAGTGCGGGTAGCGGGTTACAGCGCTCACTTCGTGGACATCAGCCGCAAGACGCAGGATAATATCATCCAGAGGACGGTGCAAGGGCTAGGATAAATTAGTATTTAGGGCGCCCCGATTCTACCGGGGGCCTGTTCGAGGGCTTTTCAGTAATAATGGTGGAAAGTTGCCTCCAATAGCGTAATCTATATCAGAAAGGGAGAGTAAGGAAATGAAGTGTGTAAAATGTGGCTTTGACGCAGACTACAAGGAGTTTCGCTATCTGTACAATGCCAGGATCGATGCCCCTATAAGTATCAGGCAGTGCCCCAAGTGTGCAGTGTGGAACAGCGTTGATGAAACGACCGGCGAAGCGGGTGTAGAGGTAGTGGCTGGTGGGGCACCATGGGGCAAGTCAGCCGGTGTTGAGGGTTTGGCCGAAGAGTGAAAACAGACGAAACTGGATAATGGTGCCACAAGAAGTGTTAGTCGGGCTATAAGCCGGAGAGTAAAAGTTTGCCAGCATTAAGGAGGCGATGATATCGCCATAGTGAACTATGCTTAAATGTGAATGGTGTGGATATGAAGGAGATGGTAGCGAGTTTCGCTACTTAGGCCATGCCGATGAAGCAGGGCCAAATACCTACCGTCAGTGCCCCAAGTGTCATTGCGCCGTTTACTGTGAGGAACTGGAGTTTGATTCGCTAGGGGAGGACGTTTGGGGGACAGGCGGGATGCGGGGGCAGGTATTCAGTAGACGGTCCTCGCAAGGCAAGAAAGGTAGTGGTGGGAAGCGATGAGTGACGATGATAAGGTTTTGATTACCAATATCCAAAGGTTTTCGGTGAACGACGGCCCCGGCTTCAGGACGAATGTCTTCGTGAAGGGTTGTAATATGCACTGCGTCTGGTGCCATAACCCGGAAACGATAGAGTTCACTACGGAGCTATATTGGAGAGCAGCTATATGTGTGCAGTGCGGCCGTTGCTTTGATGCTTGCCCCAGGGATGCCATTAATCCACCAATCGACCCGGAAGAGGCCCGTGCCGACAATTCCACCTATGATAAGGTCATCCGCGAAAATTGTGATATGTGTATGAAGTGTGTCGATGTCTGCCCTACTGGTGCTCTTGAGGTAGTAGGTCAACCCTATTCGGTGGAAGAGGTGCTGGATGAGGTAGGTCAAGACGACATTTTTTACCAAAACTCGGGTGGCGGGATGAATATCAGCGGTGGGGAGCCGATGGTGCATCCACAGTTCACCGCCAGACTTTTGCAGGGTGCCAGGGCAAGGGGAATAAGTAGCTGCCTGGACACTAACGGAAACTATAAATGGGAAGTCCTGGAGCCACTTTTGGAGTACGTTGACGTGGTTCTGTATGATTTGAAGCACATCGATTCGGGCGAGCACAAGAGGCTGACCGGCGTTGGCAATGAGCTAATCCTGGGCAATCTCAAGAGGCTTTCGGAGATGGGGCAGCCGGTGTGGCTGCGGATCGTGGTCATCCCTGGCTACAGCGATTCTCTGGACTATCATGAGAAGGTGGCAGCCTTTTTGAAGGCGTTGCCGCATCCTCCGGAAAGGATCGATTTGCTGCCTTTCCATAACTGGTGCGAGAGTAAATACAGGCAGTTGGGTATCAGATGGAGCTTCGCCGACACGCCGGCCATGGATCCAAGCATGCTGAGGCCAGCTATTGAGATCTATCGCGATGCCGGTTTAGAAGCCACGATTGGAGGCTCAGGTTTCGAATAGTGAATGGTGTAGATGATAGCAATGTTCTCGGGGTGGTCAATGACATTCAGCGAATGAGCATGTGTGATGGGCCCGGGTATCGAACGACGGTCTTTCTCAAGGGTTGTTACTTGAATTGCCAGTGGTGCCACAACCCAGAGGGAAAGAGACGCTATCCCGAGGTTTTTCCGTATATTCCCAACTGCACTGGCTGCGGGGAATGTTTGGATGTCTGCCCCACCGGCGCTCTGACCCTGGAGGATGACAATAAGCCTGTGATTGACAGGGGGCTGTGCAGTGTCTGCTTTCAGTGTGTTAAGGTCTGCAAGTATGATGCCCTTGTGGTCTGGGGCAAGATTATGACGGCTGGCGAGGTCATAGAGGAGGTGGAGAAGGATAAGCCTTTTTACGAAAACTCGGGTGGCGGGATGACTCTTTCTGGCGGCGAACCTATGGCCCAGTTGGAGTTCACCTTGGCTTTAATGAAATTAGCCAAGAGTCGCGATATCGATACCGCTCTGGATACCGCCGGGAGCGGATCGTGGGAGGATCTTGAAAAGGTACTAGAATATACCGATTTAGTTTTGTATGATATCAAGGTCATGGATTCCAAGTCTCACAAGGAGTACTCGGGGCACGGTAATGAACTTATCCTGGAGAACGCCAGGCGCATTGCCGCTAAGGGTATCAAGATGCGTATTCGTATCCCTGTCATTCCTAACAGAAATAACACTGTAGAAAACATGGAGGAAACAGGCAAGTTCATTGAGAGCTTGGGAGATGTGGTTCAGGGGATTGACCTGCTGCCGTATCATCCTTACGCTGGATCTAAGTATAGGATCTTCGGCTTGCCCTACCCTTTTCCTGAAGGAGAAGGACTGCCTGACCAAGACGTACAGCCGTTTATCAATGTGCTACTCGATTATGCAGATGTAACGGTAGGTGGGTAGAAAGGGGGTGGGAAGATGCGCATGACGTGTGACTCGTGCGGTTATGATGGTGACGTCCTGGAATTCGAATACCTGTGCAGGGTTGGCTGACCGGCTTGCGGAGGGTCCGAGTTGCGGGCCTGTCCCAAGTGCAATACGCGAGTTGTTTTGCACAAGGCAGAGGCATTGGAGGATGAGGAAGAGAGGATGAAGGCACTGAGTAGGAGACTTGTGGAAATATCACCGGACGCTTCAGATCTCGTGCTGGATGAAGCGCGGGAGATAATTCGCCAGCTCAGCACCCTTAACTTACGCTGGAACATTGCAGCGCTAGATGATTTCGTAGGCGAGCGCCAAAGAGAGCTGGGGGTGGGTTTGAGAAGGAATTAAACCGGGAACAATGTCCAGAAAAAAGGGAGGTGTATAAGAAATAGTGGAAAATGAACGAAAGATAAGTGATATCTCAATGTTGGTTCCTGAGCCGGAAGAGTATTATTTCCTGCCTCAGGATATCATTGACCACATGGAGCGTATTAATCAGCTTTCCAAGAAGCATCCGGTCAACATTCTGGTAGCTGGCAAACAGGGATGTGGAAAATCTACTCTGGTGAGGCAATTTGCTGCTCGAACTAAGAGGCCGATGGCCACTTTTCAGGTGGGAATTCTCTCGGAACCAGGGCAGTTGTTTGGAGACATGAGGCTTAAAGAAGGGGAGACCTACTACCAGCAGTTCCTCTTTCCACAGGCAATCCAGACACCTGGCTGCGTTATACATCTAGAGGAAATCAACCGCCCGGAACATCCCAAAGCGCTGAACATGCTGTTCTCGGTGCTTGCCGAGGATAGACACGTGTGGACGGATGAACTGGGGTTGATCAGGGTTGCCCCTGAGGTGGTGTTTTTTGCCACGCTCAATGAGGGCGAGGAATTTATCGGTGTAGAGATGCTGGACGCGGCTTTGAGGGATAGGTTTTATGTTACCCTGATGGATTATTTGCCCGCTGACGTAGAGACGGAAGTGATTCATCTCAAAACCGGCATAGATGAGGCTAGTGCTCTATCAATTGTGAATGTCGCTAACCAGTTGCGGGGGAATACCCAGGAGCCTGTAATGGTTTCAACCCGTCACACGCTGATGATTGCCGAGCTGGTGGCCATAGGGGCATCTATTAGAGAGGCATTCACTTACAGCCTGCAGGTAAGCAGAGATGTATTGGAATCTACACTCCTCTCTATCCACCTAGAGATGGGTCTGACCAGGAGTGGTGATGGCAGAGATTACAAGCCTTACTAGCTCGGACTTGATTGACGACGGATTTGCTGGCAAGGGGAGCCTGTCCGAGTTCTGGCGGAAAAACACCTCTAATATTGAGGCAGCAGAGCTTGCAAACCTTTTGCGTGCCCTGCGTAAGGTGACGGGGACCCTGGGTCGGAATGTCGGTGATATCGTTTATGCAGGTATGTCAAAATCCCCTGGTGATAGCATCATCCTCGACCCTGAGTTTGTTATTGGTGAATATCCTGTTAGCCCAAGGAAGGTTGACTATTTGGTGGGGCTGGTAGTTCACGAGGCTCTACATAAGACCGAATGGAGTGACTTGGTCTGGACTGGAGTGGAGAAGGCAAACCCTGACATGAAGGTCCGCGACAAGGTCATTCTTGGTAAGATTGTGCGTGTCGGTGAGGATATCTACGTCGATTCTATCTCTGAGCGGTCGATTCTGGGTCTTTATAACCGCAAGGCCAGAAAAGTGGGCATGGATGCGATGAGGAGCAACCTGGACCCTGAAGCTGTCTCGGTTGATGAGTTGGTATATCTGTGGTGGTTGAGTGCTTGGGGACAGGAGATGGGTGATGCTGATATTGAGACCTACAAAGAAGCACTCCACGTGCTTAGAGGTGTTGTACCCGAGCTGAGAGCGGTAATCGATAGCAAAAAGGGGGTTATTGAGCGCTGTAACCTGCGCCGAGATATTTACCTCAAAGCGTGGGACAGCGTCAAGGATCTGGTCGGCTCCTGGAGGATAATAGATAAGGTCGTTTCGTGGGGTTTCTTGGGCGATGAGGCGGATTCCTCTGCGAAGAAGGCAGGCAGCGGCAAAGGAGTTTCACTGAGCCTTGCTACGAAACTGGAGATAGAAGCGAAGCTGGCGGCAAGCTCGGGGAACATAACGCCTATCATCGAGGCCATTGTCGGTGACACGGATGAGGAAATCCTTCCTACTCGTCTGTGGGATTACAATATCCCGGCGCGTAGTGTGGTGGACCAACGCCAGGTGGGCCGGCTCAAGGCGATTATTCAGAGCTATGCGGATAGGAAAGTCCTGGTCAGTCGTGGGCTTACTAGCGGCAAAGTGGACAGAAAGCGGTTATACCGTGCTCCTATTACAGGCGCGTGTTTCTTGGACAAGCAAACACTTCCTGATGTGAGTTGGAGCATCTGCTTATTGATTGACGCTTCAGGCTCTATGGGGAAAGGGCAGAGCTGGAGATTGGTAGAAAGCGCGGTGGCTACTTTACATAAGGCATTTAGAGGGTCAACTAATCGGTTACAGGCGTGGGCATATTTTGAGTCCCACGGTATCTGTATGATTACCGGCTTGCTCAAAGGGAATGAATTGATGTCTGTATCCCCCAGTGGAGAAACACCTTCTGGGCAAGCTATTATTGCCGCAGCCTATTTGCTGCCAAAGGACAGGAAGCGAAAACTGATAATCCATGTTACTGATGGCGCATCAAATGCAGGTTGTGATGTTCAATATGGCATCGATTACTGCAAGGAGCAACGTGTTCAACTGATTACATTGGGCTGCGGCCTTGAGGATCGTCAGGCGATGCTGGAACAGTATGGCAGGTCAGTACAGTTCCTCGACCATTTTGGTCAGTTGCCTTCCGCTATCGAAAAGCTGTTAAAGTGGGCATTCCTCTATGGATTTAGAGAGAAGCCCAGCATACCGAAAGGTATTGGGAAGTCTCTTGAACAGGCTGGATCCAGTATACCCTGACCGTCAAGATTGGCTCGATTTCTATGTTTTCGGCGATTTGAAATTCTACACGAGATGCAAATAAAGTCTCCTCTGACTTGTGGTGTTTCACGGACCGATGGTTCCCGTTGTCGTCTGGGCCAGCACCGTTCTTAGTCCAAGCTGTTGCAGCATGCCGCGGAGTGCCATCATCTCGCTGTCTTTTGGCATCACTATATTATTGCTTCTGAATTCAGGTCTGTAATTGAGCACACTAACCTGAACCGATGGGTCGATACTAAGAAGTCTTTGCCCCATGCGACTGATCTCCGATATGGAGATGAAACTTCGGTTGTATGGTATGCCGACTCCAGCAAATACTTTCTCTGAATAGTTGTGAATTAAGTATCTAACCGCTTCCCAGGCGGTTTCCTTATACTTATCGGCCAGGTCTTTGTCCTCCAGACCTGTTATTCGCATGAAGGTGTCAGTGTCCAAAGCCTTGAGGTCTATTCCTATATCGGTCATGCCAGCCTCGGCTAATTCATCTATGTAATCATGGGTGAGCAATGAGCCGTTGGTGTCAACATGGAAGCGAGCGTCTGGGTCAGGATTAAGCCTTTTGAGCTCTGCCACGAACTGGGTTAGCCAAGCTCTATTGAGCGTGGACTCGCCGCCGGAGATTAGCATCCGGTTTAGCTTCAATTGCTTTCTTAGCTGAGACAATCTTAGAGCAGCATGTTTTGGAGTTAAAGCCTCACCCCGCCCTCTGTACGTGATTAGCCAGTTTTGGCACTGAGGGCATCTGAAATTGCATCCCGCTGCAAAGCAGACTACCTCAAGATATGAGGAATTGTGGTTTCGGGATTGCCATGGTGTGCCAACCCCTCCAGCAGGGTGGCCAGAGAAGTTCATTAGCATTCTCCGCGGCCCGTGCTCGTTCGGCTGCTCGGGTCGGATTCGCATTCCATTTCTTACTATTGTGCGGCATGCGAGTCTAACAGCGCCATCGATCTCCACAGCGCAGCTCCAACAGCCTCCAACTTCGCAGGGAGCAAATAGACCTGGTTCTTGAGGCGAAGTAGCGACCGGGTAGCCCGATTCTTTTAGAGCCTCTTTTACACTTATTCGCTCCGATACTCGGACCAAATTTCCGTTTACTTCAATGGTGACCTTTCTTTCTCTTGGCTCTTCGACAAGTTCC
>JAUWRG010000027.1 GCA_030610655.1 Dehalococcoidia bacterium | reverse complement strand
ACGATGCTTCCCCACTCTTCTGGCTATCCGGATTTTTGGCATTCCCTGTTCATAGAGCTCCCAGCATAGAACTATCAAGGTTTCATTCGTCATGCCCATATTTTACATGGACTGTCGGATATTTATGGAAACATTGCGGGAGAGAGGGCTCCAAGAGACTTACCATTGTTTCCCCGCTTCCTCCATTAATCTGGGTAAACAAGAAAATAGCAAAGAGAACAAAGCCAACTATCCACACTGCAATTCCAATCATATAGTGCCAACGACCCGGAGACTTAGCCACTTTCTCCGTTTTTCTTTCCCTGTTCTGGCTGCTCGCTTCCACCAACCCTGCTCCACCAAGAAAATGAACTCTGAGCAATGTCACACTTGTAATAAAAGTTTTACAATTTACCCCAACATATCATGCTTTGCAATATTCCTTCCGTGTTGACAAACCTTAAGCCCTACGAATAAAATGCTGAACAACAATTAGACTACTTAGGAGGTAATGATGTTTTCATATATGGGAAAGATTCTGAGGGTTAATCTATCAGAGGGGAGGGTTTCTGAGGAAGATATCCCCGAAAGCTGGCTCAAGAAGTTTTTAGGCGGCGGCGGGCTAGCAACCAAGTATCTTTATGATGAGGTCAAGAAGGGAATAGACCCGCTGGGCCCGGAAAACAAGCTCATATTCATGACGGGCTGTCTAACGGGCACCCCATCCCCTAGTACTGGTAGATACAGCGTAGTTGCCAAGTCCCCTTTGACCGACTTCTGGGCACAATCAAACTCCGCTGGTTTTTGGGGATCAGATTTCCGGAAGACAGGTTTTGATGGGATAATTTTTGAGGGTGTCTCACCACAACCAGTTTACCTTGTAGTTGAGGACGGAAAAGCGGAGCTAAAAGATGCGGGATATATCTGGGGCAAGAGTGTTCCAGAAACCACAAGCCTGATAAAAGAAAAACTTGGTAAGGGATTTAATGTTGCGTGCATTGGAATCGCCGGTGAGAATCTGGTCAAGTATGCTGCCATCCTTAACGATGAGCATCGAGCAGCGGGAAGATGCGGCATGGGCGCGGTAATGGGGTCGAAGCGCTTAAAAGCCATCGCTGTAAAAGGGACGAAGACAGTCGAAATTGCCAATCAGGCCGCTTTCACCGAGGTGGCAAAAAAACAGTACGCTCTGCTCGAGGAGTCTATACTCAAAATAGCCATGGAGACATTTGGAACAGCCGTGGTTCTCGATATGGTGAATGTCCGCGGCGGACTTCCCACCAGAAACTGGCAGACCGGTACCTTCGCTAATATAGAAAAGATTAACGCAACGGCAATTAATGAAAAGATTCTGGTGGACAGGAAGAATTGCTTTGCCTGTCCAATCAAGTGTGGCAGAGTAACTGAAATCAAAACAGGGCCATATGCAGGCAGTAAGGGAGAGGGCCCAGAGTATGAAACTGTTGGGGCATGCGGTGCTATGTGCGATATTGACGACCTGGAAGCGATCACCAAGGCGCATTACCTATGCGATGATTATGGCCTTGACACCATCTCCGCCGGGAGCACCATAGGTTTTGCCATGGAGTGCTATGAGAAGGGGATACTGACCAAATCGGACACCGGCGGATTGGAGATCAATTTTGGCGATGCAGCCATCATGATTGAACTGATACACAAGATAGCCAAAAGAGAGGGCATTGGCGACTTACTGGCCGAAGGTACCAAAAGAATGGCAGAAAAGCTGGGCAAGGGAACGGAAAGGTTTGCCATGCATGTTAAGGGCCTGGAGATGCCGTGCTACGACCCCAGGGCTGCTAAGATAACCGGGCTAGGATTTATGGTGGCAAATCGAGGCGGCGATCACATTACAGCCTATATACAAGCCCCAACATTTCTTAACATGCCGTTTCTCATTATTGAGGAAAGCACAATCGAAGACATATTCGCTGAAAATCCACAAGAGGCTAAGGTTGTCAAGGACCTGGAGGATGCGCTCACCTTTTTTGATTGTGCTGGGGGGTGTAAATTTATGGGGATGAGTTTAGCCGCTGAGGAGTGGGTAGAGTTGATAGCTCATGCTACAGGCTGGAAATTCGGCATAGATGAATTTAGAAAGACCGGAGAAAGGGTGGTCAATCTTGCAAGAGCATACAACATAAGAGAAGGACTGACCCCCGCTGATGATAGCCTGCCAAAGCGTCTATTAGAGGAGCCACTGCCTGAAGGCCCAGCGGCTGGCCATGTAAATAACCCAGCACCACTTTTGGAAGCCTACTACGAATTTCGAGGATGGGACAAGGCAACAGGCAAACCAACCCCAGAAAAACTTCGAGAGTTAGACCTGGAAGAACTGATCCCCGATATGTGGGGCAAATAGGCTTAAGAGGGCAACAGCGGGAAGCTATCTCAGTTTTGGAGGAGAGAGTATGGCAGAGACTATAGCCTATGCCGATAAGCCCTGGATAAAAAGCTACAAACTGGGACCATCCAAGCTCAAGGAAACACTGGAGCCATACCCCAAGATACCCCTGTACAAGATCTTGGATGACTCGGCAGATAGATATCCCAGCACCAGCGCAATTCATTTCTTGGGGAGGATAATTACATATAAGGAGTTGAGACTTCATGCTGATAAGTTAGCCACTGCTCTTGCCGACCTGGGGGTTAAGAAGGACGACAAAGTAGTAGTGATGCTGCCAAACTGTCCCCAATTTGCCATAAGCGAGTTTGGGATATTAAAGACCGGTGCGGTGCATGTCCCCTGTAGCATAATGCTGAGAGCCGAGACCCTGGAACACGAGATGGTTGAATCTGGAGCCGAGACAATAATCTGCTGGGATGAATCTCTCGACGTTGTTAATTCAATAAAGGACAAGACAAAACTTAAGAACATAATTATCACATCACACAAGGATTACTCTTTAGAAGAACCAGAGGTAAAAGAGCTCGCAGGCGTCTACCAGTTTAGAGACTTGATAGCAAAATACGAACCCAACCCCCCCGAAGTTCAAATTGACCCGATGGAAGATTTAGCTATTCTAGCCTTTACCGGAGGCGCTACAGGAATCCCGAAAGGCGTAATGATAACCCATTTCTGCAGAATGGCCAATATACTGCAGGGGATTCCGTGGGCCACTGCGTCTATGGCGCCGGGAATAATAGGTAAAACTTCCGTATTGATAGCTGTTCCCCTATTCCACCAATACGGAGAGTATGCAATGGAATCGGCTATTTATTGGGCTCAGACAATTCTGTTGATTGCCGACCCGCGAGATACCGATTCGATCATAAGATACTTGAAGGAATTTCGTCCTGCCCACACGTGCGTGGTCCCTACTCAGCTCATGCGGATCGCCGAAAGCAAGATTGGGAGGATGCCGGTTTCCATCACCTCAGCCGCGGCTCCCCTCCCTAAAGAAACTGCAGAAGCAATCAAGTCAGATACCAAGATGCCTGTCGAGGAGGCGTATGGTTTAACTGAAGCGGGCCCGGCTACTCACATGAATCTTTCAATAGGTTTGTCGCGGATGGGGTTTATGCGAGAGGCGAAGGAGGGCATCGGGGTACCCATTGTCGACACGGAGTGCAAAATAGTAGACCCGGAAACAGGTGAAGATATTCCCGTTGGTGAAACCGGCGAGCTGTACATTCGTGGCCCACAGGTTATGAAAGGCTACTGGCCGACACCCGGCAGTGGCCTGGTGGACGGCTGGCTTCCCACCGGCGACATTGCCAGAATGGACGAAGACGGGTATTTCTATCTCGTGGATCGTGTCAAAGACATGGCAAATGTTTCTGGCTATAAAGTGTACACCAGGGTAATTGACGAGGTTCTGTTTGGGCATCCCGCAGTTGCCATGGCTGTTGCGATTGGAATTCCTGACCCAGAACGTCCCGGAAGCGAAAGAATAAAGGCCTTCATCAAACTAAAGCAGGGGTATGAAGGCAAGGTGACCGGTGAGGAGATTATTGACTATTGCAGAGACAAGATGGAGCCTTATGCTCGCCCCAGGTCTGTTGAGTTCAGGGATGATTTACCCTTAACTGTGACCGGGAAACTTTTCAAAAGGGAACTAAGAGAGGAAGAGATTAAGAAGATGAAAGCGAGTGGGGAGCTTAAATAAGGGAAAAGCATATCGAATGAGCTTTGCTCTGATATCGGCAAGACCCCAAGCTCCTTATAAAAACTAAAAGGAGAATCTTAGCCCCGCGTTACCAAAAGACGATTTCCCCCCTTCGATAACTATAATATGGGCGGGCAATCGTTGCTAGGTTCCTGTCCAGCCGCTGTAGACTTTTTACCACAAGAGGTCTCTTCCTTGCCTACCAATTTCCACTCAGAAAGTGGAGCTATGCAACTGCACTCTGCATGGTTTTTTATTGCTCACAAACACGTAGTCCCAGATTGTCTGCCTTTTTCATTCGACGGGTCGCAAGCATGTCGCAATGAGCTTGACTGACACTACAGCAGATGATAGAATTCCGTAACGTAGGGCAGGCTAGGCGAACGCTTAGTTCATCTGTACGATCAATAAATGAGATGCTCGCGATTCAGCTTGGTAACCCTGCAATTTGGTAGTGGCAAAGAAATTATATGAAATGAGGTAGCCTAATTAATGGATGAGGGGAAAACCACCAAACAGATCCTGGAGGAGGAGCTAAGGGGAAGGAAACGTATTCCATTTTACAATCCTGAGGTTTTGCAAAAAATGAGGGGGGAATTTGAGCAGTGGAAAAATACTACTGTGCGTGAGGCAGACCGAGAGAACTGGTATGTAACCCCGCATACAACTCTTGGCTCTGAAATTCCCCGAGCATTGCTCTTCACTCCATTAGATAACGCTGATCTAGATTATGCTGAGGATATAGGCTTCTCTGGCCAGGAGCCCTTTACCAGAGGTGTTCACCCTAACATGTATCGAGGAAGGGCGTTTACTATGCGCCAGTTGTCAAGCGCAGGGTCACCGGAATATGTAAACGGGAGGATAAAATTCCTCCTGGAACATGGTGCTACCGGGGTGAACCTGGCTCTTGACCTGGCTACCGTCCAAATGTTTGACTCCGATGAGCCAGAGGCCAGGGGACAGGTAGGCACAGTGGGGGTCCCTATTGATTGTGTTGAGGATATGGAAATAATTTTTAAAGATGTTCCTATCGATAAGTTGAGCGTATCCATTGTTACTCACTATCCCAGAAACACTGCGATACTATTCCCTATGTACCTGATAATGGCGGAGCGGAGGGGAATCCCTTGGGATAAATTGCCTGGCAGCGTGCAGAACGACTTCATAATGGAAAATGTGGTTCGTAATGCTTGTGAATATATACCTCCCAAGGATTGCTTCAAGGTGCAGTGTGACAATATAGAATTTATCAGGAAGGAAGTGCCACTATGGAACTATGTCACTCTGAATGGCTATAACTTGCGAGAGATGGGGACATCTGGAGTGACTGAGATGTCGATAGCGTTAGCTAACGCAATTGGAATCCTTAAAGAACTTACTGGGCGAGGTTACGATGCCGACTGGGTAGCGGCAAGGCTGGCATTCTTCTGGTCACCAGCTAATGACTTCTTTGAAGAGGTTGCTCGATTAAGGGCAATAAGGAGGCTATGGTATCGGATAATGAAGTATCGCTTTGGGGCTCAGAACCCGAGGTCAATGTGGATGAGGTGCCATGTTCAGACCTCAGGTGTTTCTCTAAGGAGAGAAGAGCCCTACAACAATGTTATCAGGTCAGCCTACCATGCCTTAGCCGCTGTGCTTGGTGGAGCACAATCAATGCACGTAGATGGCTTTGATGAAGCCTATCGGGTGCCGTCGGAAGAATCCTCCTTATTGGCACTGCGAACCCAGCAGATCATTGAAGCAGAGACGCAGGTCACTCAGGTGGTTGATCCCCTGGGGGGATCCTTCTATGTAGAGGCATTAACTAATGAGATAGAGAGGAGGATCCTTGATGAAGTAGACGAGATTGAAAGGATGGGAGGCATAACTGAGGCAGTTGATACAGGCTGGCTACATCGCAAAGTCACCGACTTTATTCGCCATGAGATGAGAATGGTTGATAATGACGATATAAAAATAGCTGGTTACAACTACTTCCCCGCTCCTGAGCACGAGCTTCCCGAGCTGAAGCTTCAGGAAACCTCCGTAGAGATAGAAGACCAGATGAAAGCAAAACTGCAGCGGATAAGACAGCAAAGGGACAATGAGAAGGCAAGTAGCTGTCTCAATGCCCTTACTCAAGCAGCCAAACGAGGGGACAATGTGACCTATTATTGCCTTGATGCCGCTCGTGCTGGCGCAACCGAAGGGGAGATGCGCAGAGCATTTACGGAAGCCTACGGTTCCTGGAGACCATCAATATTCGTTTAAGATAGCTTTGGAGGCACTGCAATGTCACAGCAAGATGAAAAGAATATAAAGGTACTACTGGCTCAATTCCCCCTAGAGACTCATTCTCGGGGAATGTTTACTGTAGCTCATATGCTTCGCGATGCTGGGATGGAGATAGTTTTGCTTGGCAACGCTACCCCACAACAGATAATTAGCGCTGCTGCAGATGAAGACGTTGATGTTGTAGGAATAAGTAACTATTGTGGGGGGCATTTGCTTCTCGGTGGAGACATAATCAACGAGGCTAAGCAAAAAGGGATAAAAGAGCGGACGGCTTTCCTCATGGGCGGGGTACTCCCTCCGGCAGATATGCCAAGGTTGAAAGAGCTTGGCTTTGATGCCATCTTCGAACCAGGCGCAACCCAGGAGGAGATATCCTCTTGCATAAGGGAGCTTACGAAGGCTAAAGGATAGCTGTTTGACTTTCCTCGGCGATTATGGCTGCACCTAGGGCAGTGCATAGTTGAGGTTGAACCAACAGTTGAGCCCCCAGCTTGTCTTCTAGGCTCTTGAATAAGCCCAGCATCAAGTCCACCTCTCCGGTTATGGTGCAAGGAAGCAGATGGTAAGCCTTTTGCTTTATGCTATCCTCAGTTGTAACCCCTTTGCTGGTTACTGAACCAATGCCGATACCCATAAATCAAGGCATACCAGCGCTCTTATGTAAAGAAAGTAGCCTCCTTCAGACGGCGCTCCTTCCTCTGGATAGGCTCACCTTTTGCAAGGGCTTCTGCGGTGAGTTCCTTCCCCAATAGGGCAGCGCCTAACGCTCCGCTGAGAAGCGGGTCGTGGGGAACTAAAAGTTCACACCCTGCGTGTTCCTTCACCGCACTAACCACCCCGACATTCTTTGCCACACCACCAGTGAGCACCACATCAGGCTCTATGTTTAACCTTCTTGTCATTCTAACTACCCTGCTGGCGATAGCATCGTGGAGCCCAGCCACAACGTCTTCTATCGCTATCCCATCAGAGAGACGAGATATCACCTCCTGCTGAGCAAAAATGGTACAGATACTGCTAATCCTGACCTTATTGGTAGATTTTAGGGAAATGCTTCCTAAATCCTCCACCCTAAGCTCCAGGGTGTCAGCGAGGACTTCCAGGAATCTACCTGTTCCTGCAGCGCACTTGTCATTCATAACAAAGTCGACCAGCCTGCCATTACTGATCTTGAGTCCCTTGGCGTCTTGCCCCCCAATATCAATAGCTGTTCTGACACTGGGGAAGAGGCTAGCAACGCCCTTGGCGTGGCAAGTTAATTCCGTAATCTGACGGTCAGCGAAGGGGACATTGATTCTCCCGTAGCCTGTGGATATCACATAGGATATCGCGTCAAAGGAAAGATTTGCCTGCTCCAACGCTTCCTCCATTACCTTGTTAGCCAGCCGACGATGCTCTGCGCCGGTGGGACCTACAACACGAGAGCAAATCTCGCCATCAATATCTATGATCACCACCTTGGTCATGGTGGAACCTATATCAACACCACAAAATAGATAGGAATTTGTTGCCACTAAATATCACTCCCTTGTGTGGTCAATCAGCTAATCACCTCGAGAAATCCCTGAACCCTCGTCCTCAATGGAGCTAAGGAGCCCTCACTGTAGTCATGCTCCAGGTATGTGCTTGGTAATCCAATACTGTCAAGATAATCCTTAAGCCCGGGCACTTCATAACCGTGGACATCGCAATACTTTACCGATTGAAGGATTACCCCGTTAACGTTCCACTCTTTTGCATAGTCCCTGAGGTAGCCGAATCTGGCTCCCAGGTCTGCCATATAATCTTTCTTCATCTCGCTAAAAGCGGCTTCCTTGAAGGTGCGGGGACACTGAAGATCTACCAGGTAGCGGTAGGCTAGCCCGTCTAAGGGGTCATCAGTGAGCTCTACATCAGGGAAGTAGCACCTGGTGCCTACACAGGTATCATCCATTACCACGTTAGCCTCAAGACTCTCGATCATCTCTATAAGGGCTACATCATCTATGATGGCACCCCACACAAGTAGCCTCGCAGCCTTCTTTGGGGGACCGTCTTTGCGTTCCTTAAGCTCACTTATAATCTGCTCTAATAGCGCATTCCCTTCCTCAACAGGGATACTTGCCAAAGCCACCATTACCTGAAGGGTCTCTATCCCTGAGATAAGGGGTGGGTCGATCTTTCTCAAGTCATATAATTGCCGCACTAATGTTCTCTGTTGATTGTAAACCTGGATAGCCTCCTTGAGCCTTTCTGAGGAAAGTTCCTTTCCGGTAAACAGTTCTAAACTCTTCTTAAAGTCTTTCAGCAATTCCTTGTGTTCTGCCTGGGCTGCTTTATGTACTGTATGAGGTGTATCTATAAAGAAGGAGTAAGGAGGATTTATGTAGTCATCCCAGATATGAGCCGTCTTTTCACCAACATCACAAATGTGAGCCATAACCACTCCGTCCAAAAAGTCATATCTGCCCTTTAATCCCAGGTCTACCACGCTGCGAAGAAAAGGGCAAACTACTGTAGGCAAGCAAGCATCCGCCTTAGTTATTGGTTCCCTCATATCTCCCAATATCCTATATGGGACAAGGTCAAGAGCGGTTATTATCTCCAGAACTGGATAGATACAGAGATAACCGATTATCTTTTTCCCCTCCGTCTTAAGCTCTTTAACACGGTGAGTCCGATCTTTGTAGATTTCCTTCGCTTTTGCCAGCCCCTTTTCTGCCATTAATAAAACCTCCTTTTTACTACCTTTGTTTCTCCGCTACTACTCTAACCCCTCTTCCTTCCTCAATCCTTTGTAATAATCCATTGACTCTTCAAATGCCTCTGCTTTATTCAAGGCATCGGAGGGGTCAAAAAGCTCAAGATCCACAATATCCCCCTCTACTATGAAAGAAGGGATCTTTAACCTTTTCATTAACATATCTTGAAGAAGTAATAGGTGGGTAGTAGCGGTGCGACAGGTAAGGAGGGGATGAAGGAGTAATCCATCAAATTGGTAATCTCTGCTCCATTCCAAGTAGGGGTAAGCGAAATAGCCCATATCTTCACCAGCTTCCCAGGCGCCCTGGAAGTAACCGGTGAAGTGTTGATAGGTGTACCTGGCCAGTCGCTCCAGGGGGTCACTGACCCCGCTTAGATCGATGGGTTTAGGTGGGTGGTAGTTCCAGCTTTCCATAACAAAATTCCAGCCCCTGTCTGCTAGCTGGTTAAAGAAGCCCAAACTATGCCAAGGCGGGAGCTCAGAAAATGCCAACCTATATCTCTCTTCAGAAACAGCCCCTATGCCGTTATCAATTCTATCCTTCAGCTCATCATACATATTTTGATATAACACCTTTGTTTCTTTTGGGTCCCCTGCTAGGTAAAGGGAAGCTGGCATACTGCTCCAAAAGTCACGAGAATGCATAGGGCAAGGTCTTGCCTTGCGCAACTCATTAACCTCATGCCATACCCGATTCATCTCTATCACGTCGTCCAGCACTTCCCCTAACTTATCCCAGTCCATCTTCTTACCCACTAAACGTTCTAGGAAGGCAACAAATTCTTTCAGTTCTTCAACCATGAAGCCAATCATGTGCTCATAAGCGCCTTCTATCCGGCTTTCTTTTACTCCGGGATGGGGCATCTCCAATACCCATACTGGAGCGTCTAAGTAGCGTCCCAAAGCTTGAAACCACTTATATCTAGCATCACAGAAATATCCTGAACTCAGTAGTAGCGTTGGCTTAGGCATTCCTCCCATAGGTGCCTCTGGGGGTATCTCACCCAAGTCCTTCATTGTAGCAGCATAACCTATGCAGTTTCGAGCGTAGCCACATAAATCAGTTGGAAAGCCCGCCGCCTCACAACGTTCCAAATAAGCTGGGGCAGCCCCAAAAGCAGCGCAGACAGCTCCATAATCTTCCGGATAGACAGCAGCTATATCCATGACCCTAAGGATGGTGTCCCCGATATACCAATTAACCATACACCACGCTATGGGTTTTTCCGCCTTGCTAGTTTCAATACATTTCTCATACATCCCGTCCACAGCAGCACGAAGCGGATACATCGACTTCAGCCTGTTTATTGACGTTCTCTTTTCTTGGTTGGTCATAGTCTATTAGCCTCCCCTTTAGCATTGACTTCACTAGTATATAATGACAACGCCACTATCTCAACAGGTGTGCCCCCAACAGATGAAGGCGTTTGGGGTATCGTCGGGCTTGAAAATGCCTATGATACCCCCTAGGTTTAAAATAGCATTAGAGCCTGTTGTATAAACATGGTCTCTCTCATTACAGTGGGGAATCAACACCATCAGGAAGCCGTTTTAAGCCCAGGAGTGGGACATGATATCATCATGATAGCCATTTTGGCAGCCTAGTGGGGAAACTTATCCGGACTTTTGCTTTGTGCAACAGGCTCATTACTAGAACCAAAGTCCTATTCGCCTTGCGAGGCTCTATGTGTGTAGATGTAGCTTGCAGTGCTCATCGCCTTGCGATAAGAGGGAAGCAAAGGAACATTACTAAGCAAGCCTGCTTTTCACCCCTTGTACAATTCTGGGCAGCACCTGCCCTACCTTATCATGGATACACACCTGTGCATAGCTATCCATTGGGGTCGGTTCCAAATTTATAATAACCAGCTTGGCACCGGACTCCACCGCATAGGCGGGCATGTAGGCCGCAGGATAAACCACCAGGGTGGAGCCCAAAACCATCATAAGGTCACACCCTTGAGAGCGGCGCTGGGCCTCCGCCACCTCTTTTATAGGCATAGGCTCACCAAAGAAGACCGCCGCCGGCTTCAGCATACCTCCACAGTCATCACATACAGGATCTTCCACCCCTTCCTCCAACCTCTTAGCGATCTCCTCCGAGGGGTAACGCTTATTACAACTCAAGCATTTAACATACCTGGTGGTGCCATGAAGCTCAATGACTTTCTCCTCAGCAACCCCTGCTTTCTGATGAAGGCCATCTACGTTCTGAGTGATAACACAATCCAGTTTCCCCAGTCCGTCCAGCTCGGAGAGCGCATAGTGACCCGGATTCGGCTCCACCTGGCCCACCTTGCCGAACATGCTCATCCCCCGCCAGATTCTTTTCCTCGCCTCTGGGTCGTTGAGAAACTTCTGGTAGGTGAAATCATTCGGATCATACTTGGTCCAGATGCCATCCCGACCTCTGAAGTCGGGTATACCCGACTCAGTGCTCACCCCAGCCCCAGTGAAAACTACTACCTTTTTGGCACTGCTTAGCAACTCCGCCGCTTCCTCGATAAGCTCTTCTAATTCTTTCTCCATAGCTCGACACCCTCTTACATATTCTTGAACTGGGGGGCCCTTTTCTCCATCAAGGCCTTGACCCCCTCTGCAGCGTCTTCCGTCTTTGCCACCAGCCAAGCAAGCTTCCTCTCCAATGCCAGTCCCTCATCAAGGGTGAGTTCTATCCCCCGATTTATCGCCTCCTTGGCACACCTTACCGCAATTGGACCGCGGGATGCTATCTTTTTCGCCATCTCATCCGCTTTAGGATAAAGCTCCTCCCTGCTCACCACTAGATTCACCAGCCCGATACGATGAGCCTCCTTGGCATCGATGCGTTTGCCGGTTAGAAATATCTCCAGCGTCCGTCCAACGCCGATTATTCGAGGGACGGTCTGTGTGCCACCACCCGCCGGGATCATGCCTAAAGAGACCTCAGGAAGGCCAAAGATGGCATCGTCAGAGGCGATCCTTATATCACAGAAGCAGGCGATCTCTACCCCAGACCCTAAAGCATAGCCATGAACAGCAGCAATAAGAGGTTGCTTCAAGGTCGGAAAAAGGCCCCAGATATCACGCTCGAACCGCACCTGCCGGGCGATGACCGGAGGAGGAGCGGTGCCAAACTCACTGAGGTCAGCGCCAACACAGAATGCCCGCTCCCCAGCCCCCTTGAAAATAGCCACCATAACATCGGGGTCATCTTTGATAGCGGTAAGCACCTGATACATATCGTCGCGCATCTGGATGTTATGGCGGTTCATCACCTCTGGGCGGTTGAGGGTTACATAGGCGATGCCATCCTTTTTCTCATAGATAATGGTCTCAAAGGCGCTCACCTTAATTTCACCACAATCCTCTCAGCTAGACTTAGACTCCAATCGGTGGCCCAGATTTGCTCTGTCTCTAATACCAGCGACTTCGTTATTCATTCCCCCTTGAACTGTGGTGGCCTCTTCTCCAGAAAAGACCTGATCCCCTCCATCCTGTCCTTGGTCGTTTGAATCAAGAAGTAGAGGTCAGCCTCCAGACGCAATCCCTGCTCCAGGGTAAGGTCAGACCCTTTATTTACCGCCTCCTTGGCATACATCAGGGCGATGCGTCCCTGCGGGGCTATCCTATCGGCAACCTCCTCAACCTCTTGAAACAGTTGCTCAGAGGAAACCACCCTGCTCACCAAACCGATGCGAAAGGCCTCCTGGGCGTCGATGGGCTCGGCAGTAAGCAGCATCTCCAGGGCTTTGCCCCTTCCCACCAGACGGGGTAGCCTTTGCGTGCCACCGCCACTAGGAATCAGACCATAGCTGGTGTGTGGCAGACAGAATTTGGCCCCATCAGAGGCTATCCTTATATCGCAGGCCAGTGCCAGCTCCAGTCCCTCGCCCTCCGCATCGCCATTGATAGCAGCGAGGACCACCCGCTCAAGGCTGGCCAGTGCAGCAGAGGCATCGCCCGCTACTTCCAACTGCCGAGGGTCGCTCCCGGCCGAAAAAACATCCCCAGCGGCTTTAAGGATCACCACATTTACCCCATCATCCTGGTTAATCATCCGGCAGACGTCAGCCAATTCGCCGCTCATCTGAGCATCTACGGCGTTCTTCTCCTGCGGGCGATTCAGAGTGATGTAGGCGATCTGTCCCTTCTTTTCATAAATAATGGTCTTATAGGGCATGGTATTCTCCCGAAATAGGATGATTGCATGAAATGATAACCGAGATTTGTAGGAAGTGTCAATGAAAATATTGAGCTATGACATCGTTCAGATAGATGGATTGCATATTCCCATCGTTGTGAAGCTTGTGCCGAACGAAGTTGCCCGTTCCTGTAGGGGCGTTCAATTGAACGCCCCTACAACTCCGTAAGCAGCACCCACCCTACAAGAACCAGATAGAAATGGCGATTGACCTCCCGCATAAGGTATGGTATATTACATGCAATCGAATAGTAAGCCAGGGGTGCCCAAGCGCGAGCGACGGCTTAATTGGGCGGCAAGCCGGTGAGAATCCGGCACAGTACCGCCTACTGTGACCCTGAGTATAGTTGGGGAAGTCAGAACGCCCGCCTCTGGATTTGCTGAGGCCTCCGCGGAGGATAAGGGGGTGGGAAGCATGCTTAAATAGCTTGAGGATCCCCTCGTTCTGCAGAGCGAGGGGATTTTTTGTCGCCAATCAATATGGAAAGGAGTACGCTGTGAAAAAATTAACCTTGGTCTTGTTTGCATTGATTCTGGTGCTTGCGTCGTTTACCGCTTGCACCAGCAACAATCCGCCGGTGATTACCAGCCTCATGGCCCATCCCTCAAGCCTAGCTCCGGGGGAAACTACTGCCATGACCTGTATCGCCAGCGATCCAGATGGCGATACCACTACCTATACTTGGTCAGCCGACGACGGAACTATTTCAGGGGTGGGCAGCGAAGTTAACTGGGTAGCACCGGATGCTACGGGTACCTTCACTATTAGCGTGACTGTTACCGACAGCAGAGCAGAGACAGCTACAGAAAGTTGCTACGTTGTCGTTGTTGCAGCGATAACCCCCACCCCCACCCCAACACCAAGCCCTACCCCTACACCGGAGCCAAAACAAATAACCGATGACCTAGGTAGAATAGTCATCATAGAGGAGATTCCCCAGCGAATCGTCTCTCTGGCCCCCGGCATCACCGAAATCCTGTTTGCACTTGGTCTGGGGAACAAGGTGGTGGGTGTAACCGATTACTGCGATTATCCAGAAGAGGCTTTGGATCTTCCCACTGTCGGCGGCTATTTTATGACTAGCCTAGAGGCGATCATCGGCCTTGACCCCGACATCGTGTTCGCCGATGGACACGATCCTGTCTGTGGCCTGCTTGACACCTTGGGGGTAACGATGGTGGTGCTTCAGCCCAAGGACATTGCCGGCATTTATGGGGATATTGCGCTGGTGGGGAAAATCACAGGCAAGGAAGAAGAGGCGGTGGTGCTTATCGCTGACATGTATGATCGCATCGGTGCCGTTACTGCTCTAACCGCTTGGGCCACTGAAAGGCCCACCGTGTTCTATGTAATAGACGCTAGTAACCCGGCCCTACCCTGGACCGCAGGCAATGGCACCTTCATCGACACCCTGATCACATTGGCAGGCGGTGAGAACATAGCGAGCGGGGTTGAGGGCTGGACTACCTTTAGCCTGGAGGTGATCGTCGACCGCGACCCCGATATGATCATCGCCCCTACCTATCATGGCACATCATATCTCCCGGACTTGACCACCCTCGATGTGTGGAAGGATATGACCGCTGTGAAAGAGGGGGAAATCTATCTCATTGAGGATGACTTAGTTAGTCGCCCTGGTCCCCGCATCGTCGATGGTCTGGAGGAGATGGCCAAGATAATCCATCCCGAGCTATTTCCATAAGGAGGCTGTTTTATTGTCACCCTGACCTTGAGCGAAGCGAAGGGTTCTTCCCTGCGTTCTTTCTCTTTTGTCATTCTGAACGGAACGAAGTGAAGTGAAGAATCTAGAGATTCCTCGCCTTCGGCTCGGAATGACAGGGATCTGCGTTCAGAATGACAAGGGAATTGATAAACGTTCTCTAAGGAGTGGGTATGTCTTCTTTAGAAAAAGTGATTCAAAGGATTGGCCACTTGGATGAAAAAGCAATGAAGGCGGCTCGAGAGCGCCAGGACAGCCTGACCAAGCCGCTGGGGAGCCTTGGAAAGTTGGAGGAGCTTTCCATTAGGGTGGCTGGGATCAGAGGTGTGGCCATGCCCAGGATTGACCGTAAAACCATCGTAGTCATGGCTAGTGACCACGGTGTGGTCGCCGAGGGGGTGAGCCTGTATCCCCAGGATGTTACTCCTCAGATGGTGGCAAATTTCCTTCATGGCGGCGCCGCTATAAATATTCTGGCGCGCCACACAGGCGCTCGGGTAGTGGTGGTGGACATGGGGGTAGCCGCCGAGCTTGAGCCACACCCTGACCTAGTATCCAAGAAGATAGCTCTGGGAACACGCAACCTAATGCGAGGACCCGCCATGAGCCGAGAGGAGGCAATTAATGCAATTGAGGCTGGGCTTGAGATACTGGAGCGAGAAGTCGAAAAAGGACTGGACATTATTGGCACTGGCGATATGGGAATCGGCAACACCACGTCCTCGAGTGCCATCACTGCAGCAATCACAGGTGAACCTGTAGCGAGCGTCACCGGTCGGGGCACTGGATTAGGCGATAGACAGCTTGCCCACAAAGTGAAGGTCATCGAAGAGGCGCTTAGGGTTAATCAACCCGATGCCGATGATGGCCTTGATGTGCTGGCTAAGGTGGGCGGCTTTGAGATTGCGGGGCTTGTGGGGGTGATGATTGGTGCAGCAGCGCATCGCATCCCCATAGTTATAGATGGCTTCATCTCTGGTGCCGCAGCGCTCATCGCCACTAAAATGGCACCACAGTTGCGCGATTTCCTTATTGCAGGGCATGTCTCGGCAGAAAGAGGCCACAAGGCCGCGCTGAAGTATCTGGGCTTGAGACCTATTCTTGATCTTGACATGCACCTCGGAGAAGGGACCGGGGCTACATTGGCCATCTTTATTGTCGAAGCGGCACTAAAAGCGTTGGCCGGGATGGCCACCTTCGCGCAAGCTAGCGTGTCCGAAGCCGAAAAAAAGGCGGAATGATTACTTACGGCGATTTAAGAGACAGCGGTAAGAACTTCGGAAAAGGATTCCTGGCTGCACTGCAATTCCTGACTATAATCCCTTTGCGGCGCGTCTTCAGCGAGAGGGAGATCGGCCACTCCCTGGTTTACTTCCCTGTTGTAGGGTTGGGGATTGGGGGCCTGTTATACGGTCTGGACTGCCTGTTCATCCTGTTTTTGCCATTGCCTTTGGGAAGTGCATTGCTGATCGTGGCCTTAGTGCTAATCAGTGGGGCCAATCATCTCGATGGCTTTATCGATACCTGTGATGGCATGGCCGCCGGCCGATCGACGGAGCAGCGGCTGGATATTATGCACGATAGCCATGCAGGCAGCTTCGGAGTGGTGGGGGTCTGCTGTCTCTTTTTGCTTAAGTATGTCTCGCTACTCTTTCTACCTGGTTCATACAGGATGGCGGCTCTTCTCCTTATGCCGGTGCTCAGTCGCTGGGCGATGGTCTACGCCCTTTCTGCCTATCCTGCTGCTAGGAACGAAGGACTAGGAAAGACCTACAAGGGGCAAGCGAAGTGGTGGAGGCTAGCTATAGCCACGCTCATCGCCATTGCGGTATCGGTTGGTTTAATGAAACTATCGGGCCTGGCACTGATGGCCGCCATCTGGCTTATCGTCCTCATACTGGCAGGCTTTCTTAAAAGAAGGCTGGGCGGTCTTACCGGGGACTCTTATGGAGCCATCAATGAGATGACCGAGGTTTCGGCCTTAATCCTGGTTCCCCTGATCGCTGGCGGCTATTTCTAGGACAATCGAAATGGATAGTAAAGTCATTCTAGTGCTGGGTGGTGCGAGAAGCGGGAAGAGCCTTTATGCCCAGCAACTGGCAACTAAGCTTGGAGACCGAGTTCTTTTCATCGCCACTGGAACTCCTACGGATGAGGAGATGCGCCGCCGTATCGAGCTCCACCAAAAGGCCCGCCCCAACACCTGGCGTACCCTAGAGGTCCCCACTGGCGTAGCTAAGGCGATAGGTGAGCATATCGCAGATGCCGATGTAGTCATCGTCGATTGTCTCACTCTCCTTGTTTCCAATCTCATGGACGATGCCCACAACATCGAAGATATGGACGCTCTAGAAAACCAAATCACTAATGAACTAAGCCAGCTTCTAGAACAGAAAAAGGCCAACCTTATTATCGTCTCCAATGAGGTGGGCATGGGAGTGGTCCCCGTCTACCCAGTGGGGCGGGCTTATCGCGACCTCCTAGGGAGAGCAAATCAGTTTATCGCCGAGCGCGCCGACAGGGTATATCTGATGATTGCGGGGATTCCCCAAAACCTGAAGGGTAGAGACTAAAATGTTCACCAGCCTGAAGCTAAATCACCGGCTTCTGATCTTACTCGCACTGGGAGCGATCCTGCTCCTTTGCCTGCTCATCGCCGCTGCTCTGGGGGCTGTGTCCATCCCACCGCTAGACATAATAAAGATGACGCTGAACAAGGCGCCTACCTTCGACTTCTTCGCCACGTGGCAGCCAAGTTATGAGACCATCCTGTTCCAGATTAGACTGCCCAGGGTCATTGCGGGAGCATTGGTGGGGGCAGCGCTCGCATCGGCAGGCGTGCTGTTTCAGGGGCTGCTAAGAAATCCCATGGCCGATCCCTACATTATTGGCACCTCGGCTGGCGCAGCCTTTGGGGCTACCATTGCCATGATGTTGCCCATAAGCCTTGCCTTTCTCAGCTTTGGACTGGTCCCCATCGCCGCCTTCTTTGGTGCCTTGGGCGCTGTGCTGCTGGTCTACAACCTGGCAAGAGTGGGAGGTAAAACCCCCGTAGTGAGCATGCTCCTCGCTGGCTTTGCTGTAAGTGCGATGTTGACCGCTGTCATGTTCTTCATGGTGACTTTAAGCGGCAGAACGGAACTTCTTCACAACGTCTACTCCTTCCTCATGGGGAGCATATCAGTGAGCGGTTGGAACAAGATTATCATCGTCGCCCCGCTAATCATCGGCGGTATCATAGCTGCCCGCCTCCTCGCCTTTCGCCTCAATGCCTTCGCATTAGGGGAGGAGGGTGCCGCATATCTGGGGATCGATGTAGAACGAGACAAGCTTCTTGTGCTTGCCCTGGGCTCCTTGCTAACCGCAGCGGCTGTCTCCATAAGTGGGCTAGTAGGTTTTGTTGGGCTGGTGGTGCCCCACGCGATGAGGCTGCTTTTTGGACCCGATCACCGCATCCTTTTGCCGACAGCGGCAATTTTCGGCGGTGCATTCGTGGTCCTCGCCGACCTTCTCGCCCGCACCATGCTTTCCCCCAGGGAGATCCCGCTGGGTATCCTTACCGCGATCATAGGTGCCCCATTCTTTATTTACCTTCTTAGGCGCACCAGAAGGGAGTATGCCTTCTAATGATCAATCTCAACCAGGTTTCCTTCTCATATAATGAAACCCCAGTGCTACACCACATAAATTTAGTGGTCGAGGACGGCGAGATGGTAGCTCTGCTGGGACCCAATGGCTCGGGCAAGACCACTTTGATCAAGCTAGCTGCCGGTGTGCTGCGACCTAACAAAGGGGAAATCTATCTAAGCGGCTCAAGGTTAAATCGCCTTAAACGCAGGGAGGTGGCACAGCAAGTAGCCGTGGTACCACAGCAATTCTTCATACCCTTCGCCTTCACCCTGAGGGAAGTGGTGCTATTGGGAAGAACGCCTTTCCTTAAGGCGTTTTCCGATGAGAGATCGAGTGACGGTCAAGTGGTTGAGAATGCCATGGACCTTGTCGGTATCGATGACCTAAAGGAACGGTTTTTCAATGAACTCAGCGGTGGGGAGCGCCAAAAGGCAGTCTTAGCCATGGCACTGGTGCAAGAGCCCAAACTGCTCCTCATGGATGAGCCGACAGCACACCTGGACATCAATCACCAGGTGGAGATCATCGAGCTAGTGAGAAATCTCAATCGAGAGCATGGGCTTACCGTCATTGGTGCGATGCATGACCTGAATATGGCCGCCCTTTATTTCGACAGGCTCATTCTCCTTAAAGATGGCCGCATCTTCGCCGACGGCCGCCCCGACGAAGTGCTCACCGTGGAAACCATAAAAGAAGTCTTCTCCGCCTCAGTTCAGGTGACGCAACACCCCTCAACCCACGCACCCCACATAATCGTCATCCCCAAGGGAAACTCAAGGTGATCCCATTCACTAGATGGATGGCGCCCTGCCGTTATTACACTGGACTGTGCAACTTGTCATTCTGAGGGACCCTGAGCGAAGCGAAGGGGCTCGAAGAATCTCACTCAGAGCTTCAGCTCAGAATGACAGGAAGCGAAGGTTTCAGGATCACACTGACAAAACGGTATTGCTCCGTTCGCAATGACGACAGGTCCTTGGCTCGCTGGAGGACTGGACAAGCACACAAGCTAGACAAAGGACAGCCCCACAAATATAATGAGGCAGCATGGGGATAATTGTTGTTCCTCCGGGGCGCTGCAATACATGCAAGCACCACATGTTGGGCGATTATGACAGCGCTACCGATTATCAAGAACACTGGTGCGAGATCGAGGACAACGAGATGCCCAGTTGGTGCCCCGGCATGCACCTGGATCACTGTGTTTTCCTTGCATCAAGCGACGATGAGGTCTGCCCTTGCTACGAGATGATGGAACTCCCTCCAGAGCTATTATAAGGAGGAATCCTTTTGACCGCTGCCCAGCAACCCAAAGTGCTACTTGCCAAAGAGCATGAGAAAGGGGTTACACAAAGAGGAAAGCCTTGGAAAGTCGCCGCAAAACCGGACTTTAAGCTTTCCTACTGCTATTGACAGCCTCTCATTGCTCGCATCCTTCGTATAATCCCTAAGCTAGGGACGAGGGACGTCAGGCTGGCCGCTGCAGATGTATTCAAGCCAGCAGATTGAGAACACAGGAGGGATAGAGATGAAGCTGGAAAGTTGGATCCGTGACGTACCAGACTTCCCCAAGAAAGGGGTCATTTTCAAGGACATCACCCCGTTGCTTGCCGATGCCGAAGCCTTCAAGCACGCTGTTGATCTCATGACAGAGCAGTACAGTGACAAGGGGATTGAGGTTGTTATAGCTATAGAAGCAAGGGGATTCATCCTTGGCGCGCCCCTAGCTTATAATCTAGGCGCCGCCTTTGTGCCTGTACGCAAGGCAGGAAAGCTTCCCGCAGAACTCATCAGTGCCCAATATGCCCTTGAATACGGGTTCGATTCCATTGAGATGCACGCAGATGCCCTCTCGCCAAGCCAGAGGGTACTGATAGTTGACGACCTTTTGGCAACTGGTGGAACCATGAAAGCTACAATCGAACTGGTGGAGAGGCTTGGTGGGGAGGTTATCGGCATCGTTTTCCTCATCGAACTGACCGACCTTAACGGAAGGCGCAAACTGAAAGATTATGAGGTCATGTCCTTGATCCAATATTAGGTGGCCAAGGGCTGGGGATGTGGTAGCCTTCAAGCTGCTCACGTGAAAGGGCAAATCGGCCCAGGCCCATGAGGTGGAAGCCTTGAAACTGATAGAGGGTAGATGAAATGAACGAGCAAAAAGACAAACCAAGCTCAGATATCGACTTTAGGGTGACGGCATTCTGGTTCAGGATACGGGATAGGTTTATGAACCCGGGAAAGCAGCTACAGGAAGTCGGCATCAAGGAAGGACAAACCGTATTGGACTACGGCTGTGGTTCTGGAAGCTACGCCATCCCTGCGGCCAGGATAGTTGGTGAAAAGGGTAGAATATATGCCCTGGATATACACCCTTTAGCCGTCAAGGCTGTCGAGCGTAAGGCCAGGAAGGAAAGGCTGACCAATATCACCACAATCCTTTCAGATAGGGATGCCGGGCTGCCAGACGAAAGCATAGACGTAGTTCTGCTTTATGACACGATTCACCAGATAGGAGATAAACGAGCATTATTGAAAGAGCTATGTAGAGTTATGAAGTCAAACGGCCTTCTCTCAATTCTTGTCGAACGTATGAAAGTAGAGGATGTTTTAGACATTGCGGAGAAGGAGGGCCCTTTCTCCTTAAAAGACCAGCATGGTAATCTTATCAACTTTGAAAAGCGATTAACATGAGCAAGCTGAAGGCTATCGAATGGGTTTCAGGCAAAGTTCGAATGATAGACCAAACAATGCTTCCCCGGGAAGAGGTCTATCTTGAGCTTTCGGACTACCACGATATGGCATCGGCCATCAAGGAGATGCGCATTCGCGGCGCTCCAGCCATAGGCGTCGCCGCCGCCTACGGGATGGCTCTGGGGGCTCAGGGGATCGATGCAGAATCCAAGGAGGAATTCTTGGTCAAGCTTCGCTCCATTTCCGAGATGCTAGCCGCCACCAGGCCTACCGCAGTCAACCTATTCTGGGCGCTGGACAGGATGATGCGCGTGGCAGAAGCTGGCAAGGATGTCGCCCAGATAAAGGCAGCGCTACTCACTGAGGCGAAAAGAATAGACTCGGAAAACGAGGAGGCAGATAGAAAGCTAAGCAGCTACGGAGCCGAGCTGATAAAGGATGGCTTTACCATACTGACCCATTGCAACGCCGGCGCTCTGGCTACAGCAGGCTACGGCACAGCGTTGGGGGTGATCAAGGCTGCAAACGAGCAGGGTAAAAACATCCATGTTTTCGCCGCTGAAACCCGCCCCCGGCTTCAGGGGGCCCGCCTCACCGCCTGGGAGCTAAAAAGGGAGGGCATCCCATTCACCCTGATTACCGACACAATGACCGGGCATTTTCTTTTCAGCGGAAAGATTGACTGCGTCATCGTGGGCGCTGACAGGATTGTGGCAAACGGCGATGTGGCCAACAAGATCGGCACCTACAATATTGCCGTCCTCGCCATAGAGAACGGCGTCCCCTTTTATGTCGCCGCCCCAAACTCAACAATCGACCTCTCACTGTCATCGGGGGATGAAATACCCATCGAGGAGAGAAGCCCTGAGGAGGTCACCCACTTTGGAGGGGTCCCCATCGCCCCAGAGGGAGCGCAGGTAGCCAACCCCGCCTTTGACGTTACCCCCCATCGCTACATATCTGCTATAATCACCCAGCAAGGCGTCATCAGAGAGCCGTACATAGAGAGCCTGAAAAAGGTGGTTGGATAAAACATGTTTCAGGCTGTCCGAAAATCCAGGGTAGGTTGGAGCCCTTCAGCGGAAGGGCTCCAACAACGCCTAGCGCATCTGCTCTAGGCTACCCTAGCTTGCTAAGTTTTTTACACGCCATGCTTAATACTCGTGACATGGTGAGATGAACAACAAAGCTGAAAAGTGGCACCACCC
>JAUWRG010000022.1 GCA_030610655.1 Dehalococcoidia bacterium | reverse complement strand
GAGCTTAGCGATCCTCATGCTGTGAGAGGTAAAAAACATCCTTGAGTCATCGTGAGGAAAGCGGCTACCCCCACCCATGATGGTGGCCAGCGCCCACATAGAGCCATCGGAGGCAAAGTAACTTCCGCGAATCCCTCTCTCATCATCATCACTGGCCTTCAAAACCATTGCCCCCCCGCCATCTCCCAAGGTAAGCCCAGCGAACCCGATTTCCAGTTCCTCAGCACTCTCAATATTCCAGTTGATGATTGGGGAGAGTGCCTCCCCGGCAGCCACTAGGCCAACACGACAGCGACCGGTCTGAATGAAGGCATCCATAATGTCGAGTGCGTTGAGGAAGCTGTTACAGGCATTCTTCGCATCCAAGACATGAGCGTTCCACGCTTCCAGCTTGTCTTGGAGGATGTTAGCAGTGGCAGGCTCGGCGAGATCATGCGAAGCTGAAGCGAATATGATTACGTCGAGTTCATCAGCACTTACCCCCGCTTGTTCCAAAGCTATCTGGCTCGCTTTCAGCGCCATATCGGAGGAATACTGCTCACCTGTGATATGCCGCCGTTCTCTCACTCCTGTTATCCGCTCGATAGCGCCCTTCGGCATGCTGAACTTCCTCTCAAGCTCCAGCCTTTCCTCGATGGACGCCGAAGTAATTATCTTCTCCGGGACATACTTCCCCACTCCAGCGATTACGGTGGAGACTTTCTTAGGCCGGGCCTCTACCGGGGGGCCACGCTTCTCCAGCTCAAGGGACGCTGAAGAAACTACCTTGTCGCCACTCTCTTTCCCCAGTTCGAGAGACACCGTGGCCTTCCTCGGAACACGCACCAACCCTCTAGCGATGATGGAGAAAATCTTCCTAATCGGCCAAAACAAAAACCCTACCATCTCCCTACCTCCTCCAAAGTCTAGATTCGTACTATAAGTTTATCCCTAAGCGCTAATTGAGTCATGAGGTCGAATTGACTTATGTTAATGTTCTATGATTTTGTCATCCCATAACTGTTCTGAGTCCTTCTTCGTCCTTCTTCGTCCTTCTTCGAAGGATCACCCATGAAGGAGATGGTCCTTCAGCAGAAGGACAAATTGTAGCTGACTATGGTTCTTCTGTGGAAGGATGGTTTGACACCATGATACCACAATGTTATCTTGGTATCCTAATTATCATTGGGGAGGGCTACATCATTTAAGATGTTGCGGAGGTGGATTTCGTTAGCGAGATACCCGGAGTTGACTATGGTAAGATAGATAAGAAAACTATACGAGCCGAGTATTGGAGAGGGGAGAAGTTTAAGGTATAAACGAGTAAATTAGTGAACATGAGGAGGTATTATGAGTAAGGTAGGTAAGGCTTTTAGGATGAATCTCATTTATGAAGATAAGAGCCTTTGGACTTTAAACAAGATGTTAGAGCTCAAGGCAGAAACGCACTGTGACAAGCCCTTCATACAATATGAAGAGGAAAGTCCGCTAAGTTTCAGAGAGGTGAACGAGAGGGTAAACAAAGTAGCTCACGGCCTAGCCAAATTGGGGGTAAAAAGGGGAGATAAGGTATCGATATTCCTGCCTAACTGTCTTGAGTATATCTATACTTGGTTTGCAGTTAGTAAGCTAGGAGCAGTGGAGGTGCCAGTAAACAGTGCCTACAAGGGATATTTCCTGGAGCATGTAGCCAATAACTCCAGAGCCGAGGTGATGGTGGTAGATCAGGAACTCTTGGATAGGGTCAAAGCCAGTGAGGAGAAATTTGAGCATCTTAAAAAGCTTATTGTCTGGAGACGCGGAGGGGTAGATGAAGATAAAATAATTCCTTTTGAGAAGTTTGAAGTCTCTCTTTATGAATCCCTATATGATAACCCCTCCCACAACCCAAATGTAGAGGTAAGTTACAAAGATGATCAGTCCATAATATATACTTCAGGGACCACAGGGCCCTCCAAGGGGGCTTTGCTGGCTCATGCTTGGATGCATACCCAGGGTGAAAAAATGATCTCTATGCTGCACATAACCGATAATGATATCTACCTCCTCTATTTGCCTCTCTTCCACGGGAATGCCCAGTGCATGATAACAATGTCTTGTCTTATAGCGGGGGCGAAGGTCGTCATTTATGAACGTTTCTCTGCCAGCGCTTGGCTTGATCAGGTTCGTAAGAGTGGTGCTACGCTTACTAACCTCGTCGGAGTCATGATGGACTTCGTCTTCAGGCAGCCTGAAAGGCCTGATGATGGCGACAATAATCTTAGGGCTATTAATGCTTATCCCTGCCCAGCTACTATTTACGCCCCCTTTAAGAAGAGGTTCAAGGTTGACCAGCTTTTGGAAATATATGGGATGACTGAGATAGGTTTTGCTACCATGATGCCTTTCGGCGATTATCGGGCTGGCTCTTGTGGTAAGGTAGTTGAGGACTTTGTTGAGGTGCTGATTGCAGACCCTGAGACCGATGAAGAGCTCCCCCCGAACCAGGTAGGTGAGATGCTCGTCCGGCCTAAGATACCTTGGACATTGAATAGTGGCTATTACGGGATGCCCGATAAAACAGCGGAAGCTTATCGGAATGCATGGTTCCATACTGGAGACGCCCTGAAGGTGGATGAAGATGGATACTATTACTTTGTAGACCGAATTAAAGATGCTCTGAGAAAGGGGGGAGAGAATGTCTCCTCTTTTGAAGTGGAGAAGGTGATAAATGATCATCCTGCAGTGGCTGAAAGTGCTGTAGTCGCTGTCAAATCGGAGTACCATGGTGGGGAGGATGAAGTAAAAGCCTGTGTGGTGCTCAAGCCGGGGCACACTTTGACGCCAGAGGAACTTTTGAATTGGTGTGATGATCGGATGCCTCACTTCTCCATTCCCCGCTACATAGAATTCATGGAAGCTTTTCCTAAAACCCCTACTGAGAAAGTGATGAAAGGAAAGTTGAGAGAGCAATGTGTTACTCCTACTACCTGGGACAGGCTAGCGGCTGGATATAAGCTGAAGGAAGAGATTAAGAAGGCTCAAAAGCGGGGCGCCAAAAGTAGGTAATGACTACGCATATGAATGAGTAACTTTATTACAAGGAGAAAATCAAGTAATTGCATCAGCAATGCAATATTATGATACATGGTATACAGGATAGATGGGGGTAACACTCCTGATAAAATGGGAAGGCCTGATCTAAAAGGATGTTGCCCATCAGATTGCGCTTCGTGTGGGTATATCAGGAGCTATGCCCAGCTAATTCAGTGGACTTTGTCTGGAGGATGCTGGAGTTCTTTCCCTTCCCCATAGAGGAGGCGCAAACCGACCATGCCCCGACTCGTCGGTGACCTACATCTTCATGCCCCGGGTTAAGAAGCCTCACCCAGTTGAGGAATTCCTCAGAGAGAACGGAATAATCAATGAGACACACCGAGGCCAACGCCGTTCGTGGTGAGCCATTCGAGGCCGACAGGTCGGTCCGTCTTACGGACTCCTCCGATCTGTCGGAGGAGTTAGAGGGAAGGGGAACTCTGCCCTCACATTCAATCTCATCCTTCGATAAACTCAGGATAGGCTTGTCGAAGGGTGAACTCCTGTTTTTTGTCCCCTCTCCCTTGAAGGTCGAAGACTCGACTCTGGCGAGGAGAGGGCTAGGGTGAAGGGGTAGGTTGGAGCATCTGCTCCAACCACGCCTAGATCACCCCGATATAATCGGGGTAGGTCCCCCTGTTTAGCTAAGTTTTCGGACAACCTCTCGACAACCCCTCTTCTTTGAGATTCTTCGCCTTCGACTCATAATGAAAACTGGTGGCGCTCCGCGGTCAATAGCAGAGTCAATGGGGAAAAGAGGGCGTGCCCAAAATGTACCGAGCGAGCGTAAAACTTGCCATAAAGCCAAAGAAGCGATAGAATGGTGAGTGCGGAGGTATGAATGCCCATCTACGAGTATGAATGTGGGGTTTGCCATTTCCACTTTGATAGGAGACAGGGGTTTGATGATGAACCAGCAAGTATCTGCCCGCGGTGCCAGGGAAAGGCACACCGCGTTATCAATTCGGTGCCTGTCCTTTTCAAGGGAAGCGGCTTTTACTCAACAGACCATGGCAGAGGGTATCGGGGCTCTGCTTCACGGGATAAAGAGAAGCCACCCGATGAACAAAAACCACCTGTTAAGAAGAAGGACGAGGAAACCGCTTCAAAGGGTGCGGAGAAGAAGTAGCCTATACTTGTCTATACAAATATAGCTTCTGCCACTTCAGCTTCCAAAAACGATTAAGATGTAATCATAAACTTGTGAGCACTTGCCCCAAATGCAAGAATAAGTTTCAGCGTGTCTTTATTTCCCCTGGAATTCGGGGTATCCGTTTGTGACCATACGATAAAGAGTGGAGCGGAAGCTGGTGAAGGCACTGCTGCAAAGGGTGAGCAAAGCTTCGGTAAGCATCGATAATGAGATTGTGGGGCGAATTGGTCGTGGATTGGTGGTGTTTTTGGGTATATCCAGTAGTGACACGGATAGGGATGCCCATTATCTGGCAGAGAAAACGGTAAATCTGCGCATTTTCCCTGATAGCGAAGGCAGATTCAACCTTTCCATTCTTGACACCTTGGGTGAGCTTTTGGGGGTTAGCCAGTGCACATGGCTCGCCGACACTAAAAAAGGACGGCGCCCCAGCTGCACCGAAGCGGCTCCGCCTACCGAGGCTGAGGCCCTCTATGAGCAGTTCTTATCCCTCCTTCGGTCAAGCGGTTTAAAAGTGGAGGGCGGTCGCTTCCAACAGTATATGCTGGTGGAGATCCACAACGATGGGCCAGTTACCATCATGCTCGATAGCAGAGACAAATACCCTCAGCCGTAATCATTACCTGTTGGCTGCACTTCTCCCTCGTTCGAGTCTTGTCAGGATGACGATATGACGTGCAAGTTTAGGGCTGCGCTGGCTTAATATCCAGGCTTAGGTCAAGAGCTTTTGCTGAGTGAGTGATAGCACCCACGGAGATGATGTCGACGCCGGTTTCAGCTATCGACCGAACATTATCCAGGTTAATGCAACCAGAGGCCTCGATTAAAGCACGCCCCGCAGCGATCTTAACCACCTGGCGCATGTCATCGACAGCCATGTTATCAAGCATGATGACATCGGCGCCGGCGTCGAGCGCCTCACGCGCCTCGTTAACGCTCTGCACTTCAATCTCGACCACCAGATCGGAACTCCGCCGCGCCATCCCGATTGCCTCTTTAAGCCCAACTCCAAGGGAGCGTAACGCCGCCAGATGATTGTCCTTGATGAGTATGCCATCGCCGAGGTGCAGGCGATAGCTTTTCCCCCCACCGACGTGAACTGCGTACTTCTCCAGTAATCTTATGCCCGGAGCGGTCTTTCGGGTGTCGCTGATCTGTGCCTTTAGCCCTTTTATCGCCTCGACGTAGCGCGCCGTCTCCGAAGCGATGCCACTCAAATGGCAAAGGAAGTTGAGCGCCGTGCGCTCCGCCCGCAGGATGTTTGTCACCTTCCCCTCGATGATAGCTGCTACATCCCCCTTTTGAACTCTGGCGCCGTCCTGAATCAGCACCTCAACCTGCAAAAAAGAGTCGACGTGCAGAAACACTGTCTCGGCTATCTTACCTCCCGCCAGCACCCCGTCACCCTTGACCACGATGGATGCCTTCGCCTCAAGGTCAGGGGGGACAAGCGCCTTGGTGGTAACATCGTCAAAGGCCATATCCTCGGCAAGAGCGCTATTGATTAGCTCTTGAACCTGTGCCCACGAGATAGCTAAAATTTCGTCCATAAGCCTATGGTCCTGGAATATCTAAGTCTTTGCAAATTTTCTTGGCGAGGGTGTCTACAATCTCACTATGTCGCGGGATAGTGGATGTCTTGCGGCTTGATGGGTTGTAATAAACAGTATGGCGGGGCCCTTCTCGAAGAAGCTTGCAGGCATTTCGTTCAAGGTGGCGAAGCAACGTACGCCGTTTCATTAATAGGCGATTTTCATCTCCTCGCGAATTACGTCCTTGCCAGAAAGCTCATTCTCGGCTAGCTCTCGGTTGGACCTTAAAACCAGCTCCACCGCTTCGCGAAGGTTCCCACGCACCTCGTCAAGAGTTCTTCCTTGCGCGTTAGCACCAGGCAACTCTTCGACATACCCGATATACCACTCGCCGATTTTCTCAAATACAGCGGTAAAGATGCGCTCCACCTACCCCCTCCTTAATCGTATTTTATCTTAGCACACTTTCGCCTAGTATTTCCAAGCTTTGCCAAGTGCGAGGCATTTGGGCGAGCGAAGTGCTTCTTTTTAGACCTCCACATATTCAGTAAATGATACTTGCTCAGGAAGGGGTAGTCCATCCTGTAAAAGCCCTTCAATATGAAAACTGATAGCCTTCCGAATGTTCTTTTCTACTTCATCGCGAGTAGCTCCCGTGGCGATGCACCCTGGAAGATCTGGAGAATAGGCGGAATAGTTATCATCCGCCTTTTCAAACACTACTAGATATCTATGCATCTCGTCTCTCCTTTAGTTTCGCTTGCTTCAAGATACTGGCTAGTGTCCCAGGTGATATATCGTGATTGGGATGACCTGCAATCGTAATACGCCCTGATTTTATGGCGTGTTTGTATTGTCTGTGACTACCACGAGTGGTAGCTACATACCACCCATCATTCTCAATTATTTTGACCACCTCACGGATTTTCATAAAGCTCAATACTTGATTCAGGTTTACTCGCTCAAATTTCCTCACATCTTACGACTTTGTCGAATGCAAAGCATTTACGCTAGCTACAAACCCAGTATTCACCGAAGATGGCATGCGTGCGTTTCTTGCCAAAATCGCTCTACACCCTTTGGGCCTCTTGTACCGGCGCTAGAGCTTTGGCCGCCGCGTCGACATACATCTCAAGGGGCATCATTTCGCGGCTCACTGTCGCCAGGGTTTCGGCTGCCATCATGCCGTCACTAACCAGTTGGCGACCGGCCTCTCTCGCCGCGTCGAGGATGTCGTCTACCGGCGCACCCATGTCCTTGAGTGGCCTCAATGCACCACCGTGAGGCCGCAGCAGTGCCCCAGCATATTCCCTCATCATGTTCTTGCAGGCTGCCTTCATGTGGACAATCAGCGGGTCGAAGTTGTCCATCTCCCAGAAGCCACAAGAGGAGATCAGCACGAGCTTGCCTGCTTTGTATTCCTCGCGTAGCGGGTGGCGACAGTGACCATCGCGCAACTCGAAGTGCCCATGTACCAGAGGAATCATTCGGTCAAGTAGCATCTTCATCGGGCCGGATATCCCATCCACGTAGACCGGGGTGGCGAAAACCAGTATATCCGACTTGCCTATTTTGGGAAGGAGCCACTGCATATCATCCTTCTGCCAACACTCACCCGGCGTTTTGATCCAACAAACGAAATCGCCCTGGCAAGGTTTAATCTTGAGCTTCTTGGTGTAGAAGAGTTCCACCTCTGCTCCCATTTCCTTCATCCCTTCAAGAAAGGGATTCAGGATAAGGTGTGTATTGCCCTTAGTCATCTTGGGACTGGCGTTGATTGCCACTACTGTTGTCACTTCTCCTCCTTTCCGAAGGATGTCCAATCTTAATTTCCCCTTTGATTTTTGCCAATTCAGGGATGTTTCACCCCGATATTAGCGCAGTGCGACTCTTTGAGGTCGCTTTGAGCGAGGCTATCCTTCGAAGAAGGACGCGCTACGTTTCTAAATACCATTGCATCAATCAACTTCGCCTGACATTTCCGCGCTTTGCCGAGTGCGAGGCATTTGGGCGAGGCGAATCATAAATACGCTGTTATCTGTAGTTTGGCGGTTCCTGGAGTAAGCGCCTACCATGTAAGATAGATATGATCAGGACCCGCTCTTGTTCTTCCTCTGCCCTATAAAGGATTCGGTAACTCCCGAATAGAATTTCCCGATACGGAAGGTGCGGAAATTCTGGCACATGGCGACCCATATTGGGAAACATAGCAAGATTGGGGACAGCTTCACAAATTCCCTCCACCTATAGCTGCGCGTAACGCGGTGAATCCTTGGCTATGAAATCGTAGATCTCGCGCAAATCTCCAAGTGCACGTTTCGTCCACTTTACTTGAACCACTCAGAAGTTTCCCCTACTACTTCCTCATGGGAGAGAAGGCGGCCCGCACGCACATCTTCCTCGGCAGCCTCGATTTTTTGCCTGAGGTAAAGGCGATACATTAACTCTTCGATATCGATCTGCTCAGGAAGGTCTTTGATCATCTCGATAACCTGCTGCTTTGTAATAGGCACTGCTCTCCTCCTTGTTTGTGGTCATTATCTTAGCACAGTTTCGCCTGACACCTCTATGCTTTGCCAGGTGCGAAGCAATTTGGCCAGCGAAGCGCAAAGCCCGTGTTGACTACCGATCATTGACACTTCGAGCAAAGCCACTCATGGAAGATGTTTCTGATGAAAGATTGCGCCTCGTTTAGAGACATAGGGTTGCGCGGTGCTTCATATTTCCGGCCGTGGCGCGCCTCACGGCCAACAGCATGAAAACTATTAGCTGTCTGCTTGAAAAGTTTTATCTTCGAGCTCTGTGCCCAGAGTTTATTCATGAGCGCCCTCTCGCCACCAACGTCATACTCAATTGTTTCAAGCAACTTGTACAGGTTTGTCCAGTCATGGTCAAGGCCATAGAGTGCAAAAGCACGGTCAACCGATTCATCTTTCTCTGCGATCTCGATCCACAATGCTTCCCCTTGAAGACCGGGGCGCTGAGATAATTCCGCCCCGTCCGATATGACAACGGTGGGCCTGCCAAATCTCACTGCGCTGGGGATGCCCGAAGGCATAATGAACTGGGTGTGTTTTCCATCTTCTTCGACTCGGGTGATGCCACCGACTTTGGCAGCTTGAAAGTTCTCGAACTTAAGCTTTGCAACTCCGTTTATGAAATCCAGGATGTTGGTGGCAGCCCCAAGCACATCATGGGCATCCGTGAGCGAGTTGAAGCGTGTAGATTTTAGGTAATACTCACCCTCTTGTTCTGTCACGCTCCAGTTCAGTGAAGACAGCGTGCACAGATACTCAAGATCAGACTTCTCGCCTTTTAGTCTAACTTGCCATTCTGTCATAAGACCTGTTTCCCACGCTTTCGCATAACGGTTTCTGTTAGTCCTCTTTCACGTTGACACATTTGCTAACTGTTCAAATACAATGTGCTTCATATACAACTAAAACTATAGGCTCAAACCCCACGCCCGTCAATCCCCCTTCCTGAAGACGATATGCCGCAGCCAGTCGGCCGAAGACTCGGGGAAATCGGTACGGAAGTGGGCGCCACGACTCTCCTCCCTTGCAAGCGCTGCCTCAGCCATGAGGCGGCCTGAAAGTATCAGGCTGCTTAGCTCATAGGAAGGGCGGTCGCAGAGCATCTCCAGAGTCTGTTGCCCTGATGCTAGGATTGATGCCGCCTCCTCCAATCCCTCACCGCAGCGCACTATACCCACCTTGTCCCACATCAGCGATTGGAGCGCCGCCAGGCTAAGGGGAGGGACAGTACCTGATGCTCCTCTTTCGCTCAGGGAATAGTGCTCCCCCTTGCTTGTGTCACAGCGCCAGCCTTCCTCCTTTGACCTCTGCACAATCCTTTTGGCGAAGATCAGCACCTCCAAAAGCGAGTTCGAGGCCAGTCTATTGGCGCCATGGACCCCGGTGCAAGCCGTCTCTCCGGCGGCGAATAGCCCGGCGATATTGGTCTCGCCCCAGGCGTTGGTCTTTACACCGCCCATCATATAGTGGGCGGCCGGTGCTACAGGAATAGGGGACTTGGTCATGTCCAGGCCATGTTCCTGGCAGAAGTGATAAATGCTTGGGAACCGCGCGGAGACCTTATGCGGGGGCAAATGGGTAACATCGAGGAAGACGCGACCACTATGCGTTTTCCTCATCTCGAAGAGGATGCCGCGAGCGACAATGTCCCGAGGCGCAAGCTCCCCCTGAGGACTGTAGTCAAACATGAACTGTCGCCCCTCTGTATTGCGCAGTATGCCCCCCTCACCCCTTACCGCCTCGGAGATGAGGAAGGGAGGCATCCCAGGCAGGCGCAGTGCCGTGGGATGGAACTGAAAGAATTCCATATCTGCGATCTCCGCTCCAGCATTGTAGGCCAGCGCTATGCCATCGCCAGTGGCAATATCGGGGTTTGTGGTAAATCTAAAAAGGCGTCCCATGCCACCGGTGGCGATGATAACGGACTTGCAGCCAAACTCCTCAATGCTGCCGGTCTGGCAATCAAGAGCTCTTACTCCACTTACTGTACCATCTTCAACGATGATCTCAGTAGCAAGGAAGTGTTCCATGATGCCGATCTTTGCCAGTATCGCCATGTTGCTTAAGGTAACCTCAATACGCTCGCCAGTGGCATCGCCGCCCGCATGTAATATCCTGGGAACACTATGAGCCGCCTCCCTTGCCAGGGCGATCTCGCCATCCTGGGTGTCAAAGGGAACACTGAAATTGATGAGGTCGCTTATGCGGTCAGGCGCTTCCTCGACAAGGATGCGCACCGCTTCAGGGTCACACAAACCATCACCAGCGGCGATAGTATCTCGATAGTGAAGCTCGGCGGAATCCCCGTGGCCAATCGCTGCGGCAATCCCACCCTGAGCATGCTTTGTATTACACTCATCGATGCTCCCCTTGGTCAGGATGAGCACGCTCCCCTGCTCTTTGGCCAGAAGAGCAGTATAGAGCCCGGCGATGCCGCTGCCAACTATGATGTAATCATACTCATTCATTTGAAATCCCCCTTTAGGAAACTGCCATCATGCGGTCCAGGGCAAGCTTTGCCTTGACCCTCACCTCATCAGGCACCTTCACCTCGTTCCGCCGCTGCTCCATCGTCTTGGCAACGCTCTCGAGGGTTGTCTTCTTCATATCATGACAAAGCAAGCCTCCTGTGAGCAGGTGGAAGGTCTTCCCTGGATTCTCCTGGCGCAGGCCGTGAAGGATCCCTTCCTCGGTGCCAATAAGGAAACTCTTGGCATCGCTCTCCTTGGCAAAGCGGAGGATCTGCGATGTGCTCAGCGCAGCGTCAGCCTGGGAGATGACGTCAGCGGTACATTCGGGGTGCACCACGACTAAAGCATCGGGGTGAAGCTCCTTGGCGAGATGGATATGCCTGGGACTAAGCCGCTGATGTGGTGGGCAGAAACCTGGATATAGGATGATTCGCTTATCGGTCTTTGTCGACACATAGTGTCCCAGATGCTGGTCAGGGATGAACAGGATTTCATCCTGGGGGAGGGACTCCACAACCTTAACTGCGTTGGCTGAGGTGCAGCAGATATCGCTCTCCGCCTTCACCGCTGCGGAAGAGTTTATATAGCATACTACAACAGCCTGTGGATACCTCTCCTTCCACTCCCTGACGCTGTTTGCATCGGTCATGTCGGCCATGGGGCAGCCAGCGTCCGCCTCTGAAAGGAGTACGGTACGTTCTGGATTGAGGATTGCGGCGCTCTCTGCCATGAAACGGACTCCGCAGAAGACGATGACATCGGCATCGACCTCGGTGCATTTGCGTGACAACTCCAATGAATCGCCGGTGAAGTCGGCGATGTCCTGCACCTCGGGCCGCTGATAATTGTGGGCCACAATTACTGCGTTGAGCGATTTCTTGAGTTCCAGGATCCTTTGTCTAAGATTCTCCATCTTATTAGTCCTAAACAGATCCCTTAACGGAGACGTTTCCAGGTTGTGATAAGGTAATTGCCGCTGTCATGTCAGGGCATATTCCCCTTACCCAGTCGTATATCAAACTCCCTTGCAATGACCAGGGGCTTGTCTTTTCAATCGTTATCTTCACCAGTTGCCCCAGGCGGTCGGCATCATCCTCAAAGAAGGCGAGCTTGTCCCCTCTGGTGCGACCCCACCATTTGCCATTTTTCTGCCCTTCCACCAAGACCTCAACCGTCTGGTTCAACAGCCTCAGATTGATTTCAGTAGCGATGCCTTTCTGGAGATGTTCGACCATCTCTCGTCGTCTCACCTTCTCCTCAGGCGGGACGTCGTCGGTGAGCTTTCTTGAGGCGATGGTCCCCGGGCGCGGCGAATAGGCGGCAACATGGACAGTATCGAACTTGAGCTCATAAAGCAAATCGAATGTCCGGTGAAACTGCTCCTCGCTCTCTCCTGGGAAGCCCACGATAACATCTGTGCTCAGGGCAATGTGAGGAATGGCACGGCGGATACGCCCGACGAGAGCGCGATACTGCTCCACAGTGTAGCCCCGCCTCATCGCACACAAGATTTCATCGTCCCCTGCCTGAAGAGGCAAGCTCAGGTGCTCGCAGACCTTTCCAAGGCGGGCCATCGCTTCAATAAGCCTTTGGTTCATATCCTTGGGGTGAGAGGTCAAGAAGCGTATCCGAGCCAAACCATCGATCCGGTTTAGCTCGGTCAGGAGTTTGGCAAGGTCGAGCTTTTCAGGTTTTTCGAATTTTTCGAAAAGGTCATGACCATAGGAGTCGACATTCTGCCCCAAGAGGATGACCTCCTTCGTACCACGGGATGCAAGCTCTTCAACCTCGCTGATAATCTCCTCCATGGGACGGCTCCGCTCCCTCCCTCTTCGATAGGGCACGATGCAGTAGGAACAGAAATTATTGCAGCCCTCAATGATGGGGACAAAGGTGCTGGGCGACGGCTTGGGAAGAACTGAGTTATGCTCCAGTTCATCGGGGGCTAGATGACGGTCTGCCAGGAATTGGGCCAACTTGGAGAAAGCCTGTGGCCGGAAAAAGAGATCCACCTGAGGGAAGCGATACCTCATATCATCGCCCATGGAGTCCACCATGCAACCGGTAAGGAGAAGGAAGGGGTTCTTCCTTCTTTTCAACGATTTGAGAGCATTGAGCTTATTGATAACGCGATCCTCGGCGCTCTGGCGCACAACACAGCTATTCAGCACGATGATCTCAGCCTCCTCTACCTTTGAGCTAGCCTGATAACCTATCTGCTCCAGATAGCTGGCAATGCGCTCCGAGTCGGCCTTGTTCATTTGGCAGCCGATGGTCCATATATGATAAAAGGGCATCGAAGTCTCCCCTTTACTGGAAAAAATATACCCCTGATTGAGGGGTATGCGAATTCTCCGAACCTCCATGGCGGAGGGAGTGGGATTCGAACCCACGACCCCAATCTCTCAGGGTAACCGCTTAGCAGGCGGCCGCACTAGACCACTATGCGATCCCTCCATATCTAAATGTAGCATAGAGTGGGAAATTTTTCAATCATGTTGCCTCGTGCCATTCACTATGCTATACTTTCACTAAACTTGCATAAGGGGGAGCATGGAAGAGGAAAGGATCGAAAAAGAGACAGTTCCCATAAAAGCGCTGCTGGAGGCAGGTGCCCACTTTGGTCACCAGACGGCGCGCTGGCACCCTCGAATGAAGAAATATATCTTCACCGAGAAGAATGGGATCCACATCATCGACCTTCAGCAGACAACCATCATGTTAAATAGGGCCTATGATTTTATTCGCGATGTCGCCGCAAAGGGTGAGGCAATAATCTTTGTGGGCACCAAGAAGCAGGCTAAGGAGACCGTGGAAGAAGAGGCCAAGCGTTGCGGTATGTTCTATGTGAATCAGCGCTGGTTAGGGGGGATGCTTACCAACTTCGCTACCATCCAGGCAAGGATCGATTATTTGGTGCGCCTTGAGGATCGCAAAGCGAAGGGAGAATTCAATTACCTCACCAAGAGGGAGGCGCTGAAGTTGGAGGATGAGATCACCCGTCTCAATCGGCAACTGGGGGGCTTTAAGGAGATGACCAGATTCCCCGGAGCTTTGTTCATAGTAGATCCTACGAAGGACAAGATCGCTGTTGCCGAGGCAAGGCGCACTGGCGTTCCCGTTGTAGCCATCGCCGATACCAATTGCGACCCCGACGAGATTGACCATCCTATCCCGGCAAATGATGACGCAGTGAGAGCTATCAAGCTGATAACTAGCAGGATGGCCGATGCTGCTCTAGAGGGCAAAAGCGCCCATGAGTTGGCAGAGGCAGAAGAGATTGCAGAGATGGAGGCGGAGGAGCCTGAGGTCTTAGAGTCGCTGAGCTTTGCACCTGAAGCTGAGGAGTAACATAACATAGTGACTACCCAAACAATAAAAGAACTACGAGAGAAAACCGGCGCTGGGATTATGACCTGCAAGAGGGCCCTTGAAGAAGCGAAGGGCGATATCGATGGTGCCGTAGAGATACTCAAGCGGCAAGGTCTGGCCAAGGCGGAGAAAAAGGCGCATCGGGAAGCAAGACAGGGACTGGTAGAGACCTATATTCATACCGGGGGGCGAATTGGTGCTCTGGTGGAGGTAAATTGTGAAACCGACTTTGTGGCGCACACCGATGAGTTCAAGGAATTAGCCCACCACCTGGCGATGCAGGTGGCAGCCACAGCCCCAGCCTTTTTGAACAGAGATGATTTTAATGGAAAAGAACTCCCCGATGAGATTGACCCCGACGAGGTTTGCCTCCTCTCCCAACCCTTCATTAGGGATCCCGAGCGAACTGTCCAGGACATCATTACCGAAACGATAGCCAGGGTTGGGGAGAACATCAAGGTAAGAAGATTCGCCCGTTTTGAGTTAGGCACGGATTGATCAGATGGCAAACCCTAAGCATAAACGCATTGTTCTGAAGCTAAGCGGCGAGGCCATGATGGGAGATAGTGGAGTTACCATCGACCCAGCCACTATGTGCGGTGTTGTTGAACAAATAAAGCAGTTGCTAGCGGAAGGGGTTGAGGTTGCAATCGTGGTCGGCGGAGGGAACATATGGAGAGGAGCAACAGCGGAGGCTGCGGGCATGGATCGAAGCACCGCCGATTACGCCGGGATGCTAGGTACTCTGATTAATGCACTAGCACTTCAGAGCGCTTTGGAAAAGTCCGGAATAACCACCAGAACGCAAAGCGCTCTCACTGTTGAAGCTGTTGCCGAACCATACATTCCTCGCCGTGCACTTCGCCATCTAGAGAAGGGGCGGGTTGTTGTTTTTGCTGGAGGCACGGGAAACCCGTATATGACCACAGATACCGCAGCGGCGCTCAGGGCAATAGAGATCGGCGCAGACGTGTTGCTCATGGCAAAACACAAAGTCGATGGCGTTTATGATGCCGACCCACGAAAAAGCCCTAATGCCAAGAAGTTCGAAAGAATCAGCTACCTCGATGTCCTGAATTTGCATCTTCAAGTTATGGACTCAACCGCTCTTTCCCTTTGCATGGAGCATCAGCTCCCCATAATCGTCTTCGACCTAAATGCTCCCCAAAGCATTGTGCGGGCGGTGCTGGGAGAGCCTATCGGCAGTATAGTCTCTACCTAGAGGGCTAGAGAAATGATCGAAGAGACTCTTGAAGAGACAAACTCGAAGATGGGTAAGACCATCGAGGCATTGAGGAAAGAGCTGGCTACTATCCGCACCGGGCGAGCTAGCCCAGCGATTATCGACCATATCAAGGTGGTCTACCACGGTGTGCCCACCCCGCTCAAACAGATGGCTACTATCTCGGTGCCGGATGCAAGGCTGCTGCTGGTCCAGCCGTGGGACAGAAGTGCCATATCCAGCATTGATAAAGCCATCCAAAAAGCGGATCTTGGTCTCAATCCGGCAAACGATGGGAATGTTATCCGCATCACCATTCCCCTACTCTCTGAGGAGCGTCGAAAGGAACTGGTTAAGTTAGTTCATAAAAGGGCTGAAGATGGGAGGGTGGCTGTGCGCAACATCAGGAGAAATGCCCTGGAGGAACTCAGGGATCTGGAGCGAAACAAAGAGATCTCCGAGGACGAACTAAAACGCGCTCAAGAGAAAGTGCAGCAGCTTACCGATAGCTTCATCGATGAGGTAGATAAGACAGCAAAGGTCAAAGAGGCGGAGCTACTAGAGGTTTAGCCAATAGAGAAGTAAGAAAATCTCATCTGCATCTCCTTTGTGGGTAATTCCATGTCCGAGTTTAAGATCGCCCCCATCCCCAATCATGTGGCCATCATTATGGATGGCAACGGCAGGTGGGCTGAACAGCGAGGGCTGCCCAGAATCGCCGGGCACCGCGCTGGAGCGAGGAACATTCGCCAGGTTACCCAGTGCTTGACAGAGCATGGAGTACATTATATTACCCTGTTCGCCTTCTCCACGGAGAACTGGAGCCGGCCGGCCAGCGAGGTTCAAGGATTGCTCAGAATCTTGGGGAGGGGGATTGACCATGAGACCAATATCTTTCATGAGCACGGTGTCAGGCTCCTCCTTCTCGGCCGCGTGGATCGGCTATCGGACAGGCTTCAGCGTAAGGCAAAACGCGCCGTCGAGCTGACGAAAGACAACACCGAGATGACCCTGAGCCTTGCCTTTGACTATGGGGGCCGCGCGGAGATCTTGGATGCAGTAAAGCGCATCATTGGCGATGGCATCCCGCCGCAGGAAATAGACGATTCGCTGCTAAACAGCTATCTATACACCGCAGGCCTGCCTGACCCGGACCTCATCATTCGTACCGGCGGCGAGATGCGCCTCAGCAATTTCTTGCTTTGGCAGTCAGCCTACAGCGAGTATTATGCTACACCCACTTTTTGGCCCGACTTCGGCAGTGAGGAAATCGAGAGAGCGCTTGTTGCCTATTCTCAGCGGGAGAGGCGTTTCGGGGGACTGGAAACCCAGAGAGGGGGAGGCCGGGCGAAAAAGATGGTAAAGAAACGGTTCCTCTCTGCGTTTATCGTCCTTATACCCATTCTGGCCATTATCTGGTTTGGCGGGCCCGCCTACTCAGTCCTGGTAGCCGTGGTGGCGGCGCTGGGAGCGCTGGAATTTTATGGCATGAAGGGCCTCTCCATGAGGCATCCTTTGACCCTCTTCGGGCTCGTCTGGGTGCTCCTTTTCATCTTATGTGCCCATTTTGAAGCAAACTATACACTACTACTCCTGACTTCAGCAGTGGTCTTCTCATTAATCTGGCTGCTTTTTTGCTCCACGGTCGAAGGTGCCGCGGACAACTGGGCTTGGAGCTTAACCGGGATTATCTACATAGGGTGGATGTTGAGCTACTTTATCCCCCTGAGGGGATTGGAGGGTGGCAGGGACTGGGTGTTTCTTGCCCTCTGCACTACCTTCGCCGTAGACACTGGTGCTTTCTTCGTGGGCAGGACATGGGGCAGGCATTCTCTCTGGTCGAAGGTCAGCCCAGGGAAAACATGGGAGGGAACGATAGGAGGCTTTTTAAGCGCCATCGCCGCCTCGTTGATCATGGCAGCCATTCTTCCCACTATCGCTGTCCATTGGCAGGTAGCGCTCCTCGGCGCCCTCATCGGAATCTTCGCCCAGCTAGGCGACCTTTCAGAATCGATGCTCAAGCGGAGCACTGGGGTAAAAGACGCCGGCTGGCTGATGCCAGGCCATGGTGGGCTCCTCGACCGCCTCGATAGCATCCTCTTTGTTGTGGTTGTAGTATACTATTATGTGATATGGGTGGTAGTGTAAAGAGGCTGGCTATTCTGGGCTCAACTGGCTCCATAGGACAGCAGACGCTGGATGTGGTGCGCTCCTTCCCCGACCGTTTCCAGGTCATCGGTCTTGCCGGGGGGAGAAATACCGATCTCTTGGCAAGGCAGACCGAGGAGTTCCGGCCAAAGCTTGTCTCCATTTCTGATGGGCGATTGCCCGGTCTGGAATACGAGGCCTCATCGTTGGAGAAACTCGCCTCTCACCCCGAAGTTGACCTGGTAGTGATTGCCATCTCAGGAATGGCAGGGCTCAGCCCGACGATGGCGGCTATTCGTGCCGGAAAGGATATCGCCTTGGCTACCAAGGAGGTGCTGGTAGCGGCGGGGGAGATTGTTACTAACGAGGCGAAAAGGTGTCACGCCCAGATTTTGCCCATCGACAGTGAACCCAGCGCTATATGGCAATGCCTGCACGGGGAGGATAAAGGAATCGCCAAGCTCATACTGACCGCCTCCGGTGGCCCCTTTCGTCATCTCTCCCCTGATGAGCTTGAAGCTGTGACGCCTCAACAGGCGCTGGAGCATCCCACATGGAGAATGGGCAAAAAGGTGACTATCGACTCTGCCACTTTGATGAACAAGGGGTTTGAGGTTATTGAAACGCACTGGCTTTTTGATGTCCCCCTTGAGGACATCGAGATAGTGATTCACCCTCAGAGCATTGTGCACTCTATGGTTGAATTTATTGATGGCTCTGTCAAGGCGCAGCTAAGCCTGCCTGACATGCGCCTGCCGATACAATATGCGTTGTTTTATCCCGAGCGCCCTTTGAGCAAGCTCCCTCGGCTCGATTTTGCCAAAATCGGCTCACTCACCTTTGAGGTGCCAAACCTTGAAAAATTCCCGTGCCTAAAACTAGCTTTGGCAGCGGGTCGAAAAGGGGGCACCTACCCGGCGGTGCTATCCGCCGCCGACGAAGTAGCAGTAGAACTCTTCCTGGAGGGGCGCATCGGCTTTCTGGATATCGCTAGGGTGGTGGAGGAGGCTCTGGAGCAACATCAAAGCATAAGCAATCCTTCACTGGAGGAGATACTCGCCGCTGATGCGTGGGCCAGAGAGAGGGTGCGAAGATGAGCATACTTGTGATAATACTTGTCTTCTTGGTCATCATATTCGTGGTTATCCTAGTTCACGAACTGGGTCACTTTTTTGCTGCCAGACTCTCTGGAGTGACGGTCAACGAGCTTGGCTTGGGGTTTCCTCCTCGGCTCTTCGGCATAAAGCGAGGCGAGACTATCTATTCGGTGAACCTCCTTCCCTTAGGCGGCTTTTGCAAGATGGCAGGGGAAGAGGACCCCGATGTGCCAAACAGCCTTGCCGATAAGAGCAAGCGGATCAGGATACTCGTCCTCAGTGCGGGGTCGATTGCGATGTTATTGCTTCCCCTGTTCCTCTTTCCCATGTCTTTTATGATGCCAATGGAGCGCTATGTGGAGGGCGATGGGGTTCAGGTGGCGGCGGTAGCCCCGGGCTCTCCGGCTGAATACGCCGGCATCGAGGCTAAAGACATCATACTGAGCATTGACGGGCAGGCGGTTAACACCTTCGACGACATGCATCAAGCCATAGAGCCCAAGCTTGGCTCAGAGGTTACACTGCTCATTTTAAGGCGACCGGAGACCGAGTTTGAGGCCACGCTTATTCCACGAATGGATCCGCCCGAGGGGGAAGGACCTATTGGCGTTCAGATGGGCCCAATCACAGACATCAAAGCCTATCCTCTGTGGAGCGCAATCCCGTTGGGGCTCGGCGAGTACGGTCGTATGATGGTGCTGATGAAGGATGCCATCATCGAACTGATTCAGGGGCCGGAGATGCCGCCGGGGTGGGAGGGGCCTCCAATCGCTGGCCCAATTGGCATCGCCCAGCTAACCGGTGCGTTTGTTATGGCGGGAGCCTATGCTGTCATCTGGTTCGCCTGTTTCCTCAGCGTGAACCTGGCAATAGTAAATCTGTTGCCCATTCCAGCTCTCGATGGAGGGAGGATAGCCTTCATTTTCTTGGAGGTAGTTCGCCGCGGCAAGCGGATGGCACCGAGGACGGAAGGGCTTATAAATACAGTCGGGTTTGGGCTGCTTATACTCCTATTATTTGTTGTCAGCTACTATGACGTAATTCGCTTAGTTCATGGCGGGAGCATACTGCCGTGAGACTCCGCCGAGCCTCAAGAGCCATTCGAATTGGCGATGTGACCGTTGGCGGCGGCGCCCCGGTTGTCGTGCAGTCAATGGCCAAGACTGACACCCGCAATGTTAAAGCGACTATCGACCAGATAAAAGGGCTCGAGGAATGCGGCTGCCAGTTGGTGCGTGTGGCTGTCCCCGATAGAGAAGCTGCTGAGGCCATCCCTGCCATCAAGCAAGGTATCAATATCCCTCTTATTGCCGACATCCACTTCGACTATCGCCTCGCTCTTATGGCCATCGAGGGCGGCGTTGACGGGTTGCGAATAAACCCAGGAAATATCCAGGACGAGGAGCAAATCGCCCAGATTGTGCGCGCCGCCAAAGAACGGGAGGTGCCGATAAGAATCGGAGTGAATGCGGGAAGTCTTTTTCGACCAGGGCGTCGGCATCTTGAAAAACAGGAGTCCACTATAGCAAACCAGATGGTAAATGCGGCCTTGGAACAGATCGAATTGTTCGAAAAGCTTGATTTCGAGTTAATAAAGGTGGCGCTCAAGGCCTTCGATGTTCCCACCACCATCGAAGCAAATAGGGCCATCGCTGACAAAATGCCCTACCCCATCCATCTCGGCATCACCGAGGCAGGCACGCCGAAGAAGGGGGTCATCAGGAGCGCTGTGGGCATCGGCATCTTGCTCCACGATGGGATTGGGGATACCATTCGGGTCTCCCTCAGCGGCGATTCGCACGAGGAGGTCATCGCCGGCTATGAAATCCTTAAGTCGCTCGACCTCAGCCAGCGTGGCCCGACCCTGATAAGCTGCCCTTCCTGCGGCCGCGCTGAGGTCGACATTGTCGCCCTAGCTAATGCGGTAGAGGAGCGCCTTGCCAGGCTGGAAAAACCAATAAAGGTGGCGGTAATGGGGTGCGTGGTGAACGGCCCAGGCGAGGCGCGTGACGCCGACGTCGGCATCGCCTGTGGCAAAGGGCGGGGCGTCATCTTCCGCAAAGGGGAGCAGGTTCGAACGGTAGAGGAGAAGGATTTCCTAGAGGCGCTGATGGCGGAAATAGAAGCACTTTAAGCATTTCCTAAAGTTGACTAACGACTTTATCAGGAGATGAGAACGATGGTTACAAGAACACTAACTGCGGTTCTGCATAAGGAAGAGGACATGTATGTGGCCGAATGTCCTGAAGTAGGGACAGTCAGCCAAGGGTGTTCTATTGAAAAGGCACTCGCTAATCTCAAAGAAGCAACCGAGCTTTATCTTGAAGAATTTCCTCTCCCTGAGTTAGAGAAGCCCCTATTAACCACCTTTGAGGTGGCCTCCAGTGCCTGAACTGCGTAAAATCTCTGGAGAGGAAGCCATCCATATCCTAACCGAGCTTGGTTTTCAAAGAATAAGACAGCGCGGAGACCATGTAATTCTGAAAAAGCGAATACCTGAGGGTGAAGTGGGCTGTGTGGTTCCTCTCCACCGCTAACTCAAAATAGGGACGCTTAGAGGCATCCTGAGACAAGCACGGGTTAGTCCTGAGGAATTCATAAGCCATCTTTAGCCAGATTACTAACGCGAAAAGGTGCACGATGGAGGAGCGGGATTTCTTGGAAGCATTGATGGCAGAGGTGGAAAGGATATAATAAATGAGCAATGGTTTGTCACAACTATTTGAAGATGAGCAGCTCGTGGAGAAGATCAAAAGGCGCTTGCCATATTTATTCCAACTTGCGGAATTGGAAAGTTCAAGAGCTGGCAAAATCGGGATGCAGGTAGGCTCCCTTCGTGAAAGTATAATAGTTGCTTTACTAATACATAAATTTGGTGAAGAGAATGTAGAGACGGAGGTTCCTATAACTGAACCAGAGATTGATGTAAAGCTGTTTGGTCAACCTATCTCCATCAAAACAATCACGGGTAAGTGGTTTAGCGGAGTCAAAATCAACTGGACAGTTGATCCCCAGAAGGCAAAAGAATTTCATTGATGAAGATGTGTAAGACATGTCTAACAAGAAAATGACCGAAAGAGTACGTTGTAAGAATTGTGGAGAAATCTTGGATGCTATTTGGTTTACTGCCTTAATGACTGAGGAATGGTCTTGGAACGGAGAGGGATATAACGAGTGTACTGCTAGGCATAGCCTTACTACTAGTCCGGACGAAAAGGTGATATGTCCTTACTGTGAAGAGATGGTAGGTATAGGTCGAGACTTCGGTTTTGGTGAAGGCTACAAATAAAACGACAGATAAATGAACGAAATCGCTTGGTGAGGTAATTCCACAAAACTCTTGGGCAAGGATATGATTAAGAAATGATGCAAGAACCATCGCAACAAGTGATTATAAGCAAGAGTGAGATAAACTACGACTATACGACGGTTAGAATCACACAAAGTCGCATAGAAAAGGGGCTAATAGCTATTCCTATAGCATTAGCAGAATGGTTTCCTAGCCATAACGCCGTTATTCAAGTTTATTTTGATGATTCGCCTATTTTACAGCCCAAGAGTTACTCCTCCTACGAAAGTAGTACTAATGAATGTAGAATTGGTGGCATGAGAGAATGGTTTGAAAAAAATAACATTAAGAGTGATGATGAAATAGTGATTCAATTAGTAGACAAGGAAAACTATATTTACAGAATTGTATCCGAACGGAAGTTTATAGCCAAAACTCAAGATTTGCAACGCAGCTTTGATAATTCGGAAAGCGAGCAAGGAGCTAAAGAAAAGATTACAACTCTGACACAGTGGACTTGTTTAGACGAGAAGAAGGTTACACTTAATGAATTCAAGAGATTAACTCATGTAATGCCAATACACGATAGAGCTTATTTTCAAAGGCGCTTAAGTGTAGGAAGAGAAAGCACACCGGCAAGTATTAGAACTCTGCTGGAAGCTATCTACCAAGGGCATTGCCAAGCGTGTGATTTCTGGTTCCTTAAAAGGGATAACAAGCCCTTTTTTGAAATTCATCATCTTGATCCTCTAAAAGGTCATCACCCCAAGAATCTAGTTGTAGTATGTGGAAACTGCCACAACCAATTCGAATACGCAAATGTGCATCCCGAATTTAATAATGATGGTTGGCTTACAAAGGTTTCCTTTAATGAGACAACATATTCAGTCACACAAGCCCTATTAGACATAAAGTTAGAAGATTCCATTAAAGAACTTTTTATCTAATAGTCACTTCACCCTTATATAGGTTACGATACAGAACAAGAATATGTTCAATTAGCTCAAAGGAGAGTAGAGGAATACAAAGAGCAATTGAGGTTTGAACTAGGTGCGCCTATCACGACTTTTCGGTAAAACATTACGCCAGACGCCATCTGAGGCGGAGAATATCAGCCATCGATTGCTCCTCAAGGCGGGGATGATACATCAGGTGGCCGCTGGTGCTTATTCCTATTTGCCTCTGGGGTGGCGGGCGTTAAGGAAAGTGGAGAACATAGTCCGCCAGGAGATGGATGCCATCGGCGGTCAGGAGCTCCATATGCCGGTACTCCAGCCTCTGGAGTTGTGGCAGCAGACGGAACGAGACCGCGCTTTCGGCAAGAGCCTGTTTACCCTGAGCGACCGCCGTGACAGGAAGCTGGTTCTCGCTCCCACGCATGAGGAAGTGGCCACTGAGCTAGTTCGGCGCAATGTGCAGAGTTACCGCGACCTTCCCCTTCTCCTCTACCAGATTCAGACCAAGTTCCGTGATGAGCCCCGCCCTCGTGGCGGGTTGATGCGGGTCCGCGAGTTCACCATGAAAGACATGTACAGCTTCGACACCGACGAAGACGCAATGAACGTCAGCTACAGGGAAATAGCTCAGGCCTACGAGAGGATCTACCAGCGCTGTGGGCTCCCGGCTCTTATCGTGGACGCCGACAGCGGAGCCATTGGCGGCAAGGAATCACACGAATTCATGCTCATCGCCGAAAGCGGCGAGGACCAGGTCCTCTATTGCTCCAACTGCGACTACGCAGCAAATCTGGAGAAGGCAGACAGCATAAAGGCGGAGAACCAAGAAGAAGAGATGCTTCCTCTGGAGGAGGTAGCCACTCCCGGCATCATCACCATCGAAGACCTGGCAAGGTTTCTTGACATCCCGGAGACCAAGACCCTGAAGGCGGTGTTCTACGCCGCCGATGGCGGGATTGTGTTTGTAGTCATCAGGGGTGATATCGAAGTGAACGAGGTAAAGCTGAAGAACGTCCTCAAATGCCACGAGCTTCGCCTCGCCACTGAGGAAGAGGTGAAGGAAGCAGGGCTCGTCGCTGGCTCGGCCTCCCCCATGGGCCTTACCGACATCAGGCGGGTTGCCGATCCATCAATCACCCTGGGGACGAACTTCGTCGCCGGAGCTAACAAGCCCGATGCCCATGTTAAAAACGTCAACTACCCCCGAGACTTCGAGGTCGACGTTATGACCGACATAGCCACCGCTAAGGCGGACGAGGGATGCCCCACGTGTGGAAGCAAGCTTCTCTTCACCCGGGGCATCGAGGTAGGACATGTCTTCAAGCTGGGCACCTTCTTCAGCGAAAGGCTGAGAGCCACCTTCCTTGACCCGGACGGAGTTGGGCGCCCCATATTCATGGGTTCCTACGGCATCGGCATCGGCCGTCTCCTTGCCGCAGTCATCGAGCAGAACCACGATGATAAGGGGATTATCTGGCCTGTCTCCGTCGCACCCTATCAGGTTCATCTATGCACTATTTCGACGGACGACAGTGAGGTAGCCTCGGCTGCAGACAGACTCTATCTGCAATTGCAGGAGGAGGATCTCGAGGTGCTTTTTGACGACCGAACTGAGTCGCCAGGGGTAAAGCTAAACGACGCCGATCTTCTCGGTATGCCTGTGAGGGTCATCCTCAGCCCCAGAACACTGAAGTCCCAAAGCGCTGAGGTAAAGAGACGAAGCGAGAAAGATGCGATGATTATCCCTCTCGATGGGATTGTAGAGAAGCTCAAGGCTATTCTTTCCCGGTAAACATCGCTAAGAGGGGCGCAATGTTTCCATAAATATCCGACAGTCCATGTAAAATATGGGCATGACGAATGAAACCTTGATAGTTCTATGCTGGGAGCTCTATGAACAGGGAATGCCAAAAATCCGGATAGCCAGAAGAGTGGGGAAGCATCG